>JAAERC010001230.1 GCA_024230695.1 Candidatus Zixiibacteriota bacterium | reverse complement strand
TCGTTTGATAACTCTGAAACGCCCCAAATTAAAATACCTGATCTTCTTGCCTTACCTGTTTCATATTGTACTATTGCTTGTATTCCATGATCCGGAAAAAGTATTAAACCTTCTCGAGGTCGAATCAGGCGAGGGCTTTGCCTCACTAATTTTGGAACCTTTATCTTATATTCTAAAATGGCTTGCTTTAGGTTTCAGCCTTCTGTTAAGTTTTGAAAATACACTATTTTCTCTGATAAACCTGATCTATGTTGTCCTGGCCGTTTATTTTATTGTCAGAGGTCGTGCTCAAATCGTAAACGAAAAATTACGAGCGCAATCAACAATTATTATTATCGGCATGTCAACGGCAATAAGTCTCTATACCGGAACATTTATTATTCCAGCTCTTTTCTCGATAGAAATCAGCGGTCTTTATCGCGATGGAATATTGATTGTCGCCCTGCTAATAGGCGGTGGTTCGATAATCTGGTCAATTTTAAGTCGTCGGTTCCTTGACATAAAAGTCATGATTCGACAGTCATTAGTTTATACCGTTTCATCAGCTATCCTTGTCGGACTTTATATCCTGCTAATTAGTAAGACCGATACTTTTATTTCATCATATTTTGGCGGCGAAACAACTATTATAAATATTGCCTTTATTGTAATTGCCCTGATTCTATTTCAGCCAATAAACATCCAGCTTGATAATTTAATCAGGAAACTGTTCATCAGAACAAAAACCGATCATAGAAATATAATTAACCAATTATCGCGGGGGCTTATCTCAGTTTTTGACCCTATCCAACTTCGCGAAATGATTGAAAAAACTTTAAAATCAACTTTGATGGTTGAAAAAGTATTTTTCATTCTTTTTGATGATCGCTTGAATGAATACAAAATAATTCCTTCCGATGACTATCCCTCACGTTTTATTATTAATCGTGACGATCTATTTCTCGGCGGGGTTAATCAGTTAGATGTGCCAACTTTATTTGACAAAATGAGTTTGTACCGTGATGACAGTAAACTTGCTTCAGAGCTGGAAAAAAGACGGACACAATTAATTCTCCCTCTCAAAGATGCCGACCATATGCTGGGATTTCTTGGCCTGACAGGAAAGAGTTCAGGATTTAAATATAACTCTGAGGACATTTCAACGCTTGGGATAATATCTAATCAGCTAATTACCGCACTTACCAATGCCAGATTGTATGCTGACTCATTAGAAAAACAGCGTTTAGCCGAAGAAGTAACAATTGCCCGTCAGATCCAGGTCGATCTCTTGCCGGAATGTCCGCCAATGGGCGACAATTTTAGTATCTGTACTTTCTCGGAGCCGTCACGGATTATCGGCGGTGACTTTTATGATTTCATTGAAATTGAGCAGAATCGGTTTGGGATGGTGATCGCCGATGTTGCCGGAAAAGGATTGCCAGCGGCATTATTAGTGGCCCAGATTCAGGCAGCGCTTCGTTCCGAGGCCCGTAATTGCAGGGAAATATCAAAAATATTATATAACCTCAATAATCATGTTGCTCGTTCAACTTCTTCTGAAAAATATGCAACCTTATTCTATAGCGAATTTGACACTCAAACCTGTTCGTTTAACTACTCGAACGCAGGACATAATTATCCGATTGTGGTTAGAGCTGATGGATCATATGAATCTTTATCCCAGGGCGGTGCTATCATTGGTGCTTTCAGCGAAATGGAATTTGAATATTCATCGGTCAAACTTGAAAAAGATGATTTGATCCTGTTTTATACCGATGGTCTATCCGAAGCAATGGATGAAGATGACAATGAATATGGAGAACAGAGAATCATTGATAATGTTATTAAAAGGAAACATCTTAGCGCCAGCGAGATTTTGAATGAACTTCTTGCGGACATCAGACAATTCGATAGCAGTCGCCCACCTCGTGATGACACAACGGCCATCGTTCTAAAAGTGACTTGTTAAGGAAATGGAATGAAAACAGATTTTACAAATGAAAAGTTCTTGTTTGATAGAAAAAATAATTTTATGGGATATACATTTTGTCCCAGATGCGCACAAAAATTAAAACAAGAAACGCTTGATGGCCGGACCAGGCTAAAATGCAATAATCCCGAATGTGATTTTATTTATTATCATAACCCGATCCCGGCGGCAGGCGCAATAGTTATCAAAGAGAATAAAATTCTTCTTGTTAAAAGAGCGGTAGCTCCAAAAATCGGCTGGTGGTGTATTCCTGCCGGGTTTATGGAATGGGACGAACATCCATCGCATACAGCGGTCAGAGAACTTCGCGAAGAAACAGGACTCGATGTTAAACTAAACTCCCTTTTTGAAATTTATTCCGGAACCGATGACCCACGAATGAATGCCGTGTTGATTCTATATCTCGCTGATGAAATCGGCGGGCAATTATCAGCCGACGATGACGCATTAGATGCGAAGTTTTTTGGGTTTGACGAAATCCCAAAAGAGATCGCCTTTAAATCCCATATTCAGGCACTCAAAGATTACAAAGAAAGATACTTATAAATTTCATAAAACATTATTTGCACTGTTAATATCTTTTGTATATATGATACCCAAAGCCTGCTTGTAATTTGGAGGAATAAACATGCTTAGAAAAATATTGATATTTAGTGTCGCATTTATACTATTTGCCGGTTTGGCCGCTGATGCCGACAATTACAAAAAATATAAAATCTCATCGAATGAGGAAAATCTTCTTAAGATTTCATTTTCTAATAGCCAAACAGTCCTGACATTGTACGATAATCAGAATAGTGATAACAATAAGATTCTTATGTTTAACGAGAATGATGTCGACTTCAAAAATGATACCGTTCTTATCAAAGGAACTGCCATTTTTTGTTCTCAGGGATTTTTTACTCCTGAAGGTCTCTTTTCAATTAAAGATATCAGCAAGGTAAAAATGGAAATTGATGATGATGGTAAAGTCGAAATATTTCTAACCCAAAAGAGCAAGAAAGCATCAGGTTTTATACGAACCAAGGCAAAAAACAGGTTTGGGCTCAACGAAAATATATTTATTGAATCGGATGAATTTATTCGCGGGTCGGCAATAAGTTTTTGGTCAGACATAAAAATTTCGGGTGAAGTCAGTGGTGATGTTATCGCTCTTTTTGGCAATGTTGAAATCGACGACAAAGCTATAATTCGTGGAAATGTTTTATCTATCAATGGCATTGTGAACCATACCAAAAATAGTACTGTTTATGGCGAAATCCGCTCCTCTAATATAAAAGACAAACATCGTTTTACAAAAACATGGCGAGTGAATCTGAACTTCAAAAACCTTTCTTCAATATGTAGGTTTAATTACAATCGCATCGATGGTGCCACACCATATTTTGGTTATAAATATCTCAACAGCGACTCTACCCTGCCGGAAGTTAAAGCTATCGTCGGCTACGGGTTCGCCTCAGAACGCTGGCGGTACGAAATAGGTTTAAAGCAGTACTTATTAAAAAATAAATCATTAACTATAGGCAGTTCATTTTATAAAAGACTTGCATCACATGATGACTGGATCATCAGCGAAACAGAAAACACACTCTTTGCACTTTTGGCAACCGAAGATTATAAAGATTACTATGAAGCCAAGGGCGGATATCTGTTTGCAAAGTACAATTTCCCTTTTAATATTGATTTTGAGTTGGGATATCAGATAGAAAACCATAAATGGCTTGACGCAAACAAAAATCTCTGGTCACTGGGTGGCGGTTCCAAAAGATTCCGCGATAATTTTTCAACTGTCAGACAATCCTTCTATTATACTAATTCCCAATACATCACAAATAGGATGGATTTCAAATCGCTAATACTAAAATTAGACTATAATCCCGAGGGAAATAAAAATTATCCAATAAATTCATTCTTCTCGTTTGCAGCCAATCTTGAAATAACACCCTATCGCTGGAAAAGTTATTCCAGGTATACATTGTTTAGATATACTGCCGAAGCGGTAAGATTTCAAAAGCTTAATCTTAATTCCGGCATGATATTCAGCTTGAATTATGGTCGTATCGGCGGCAGTCGTAAGTTTGTATTAAGTGAGATTCCAATACATAAGATGTTTTTCCTTGGAGGACTTGGTACACTGCACGGTTATAATCATAAGGAATTTGCCGGCACAGAATTTTGGCTTGGTAGCATTGAATATAAAATTAAATTTCCAGCGGCAAGTTGGGATACTTGGCTATTCTATGAAGTCGGGCAAATTGGCCAATCAAGCAATTTGAGCGAAGCTGAAGTTAAGAACTCTCTTGGAATCGGCATAACCTTTAACAATTTGATCAGACTGAATGTTGCCAAACGACTCGACCGCTCAGATGATACAATGACTTTAACCGTCAGACTGAAACACCAGTTTTAGATAATAAATCTCACTAATCGGGATTTTCTCCGATTTACTTTTCGCCTTCTATAGAGCATTCTATATATCCTGCGAATTTTATATCTTTTTATTTTAACAATATTTAAGACTATTCCTATATCTGCCGATAAATGAAAAAGAAAC
The DNA here is from genome assembly GCA_024230695.1 of Candidatus Zixiibacteriota bacterium. Next base: position 7,312 of record JAAERC010001230.1, on the reverse strand, counting down.
AAACACTTACGAATTGCGGGTTATGGAAGACAAAAACGAACAAAACGACAAAAACCGTTCATCATCAGAGAATTTTGGTAAACACAAAGATAATTCAAATTCCGATACTCAAAAAATATTCTTGAGTGAAACTGGTACCGTCCTGGCAGATATGGAAGCTACTGTCGATAATATCGCAGCAGAGGCGCCTCAAGCCGAATCGGGACAGGGACTCCAGCTTAAATCATTTGAAGATTTTAAAGCGATCCTTGAAGTCTCATTGGCCATAAACTCATCGTTGATCCTTGATGATATCCTTCAAATCGTGATGAAAAAGGCAATTGAGATCATTTCGGCTCAACGTGGTTTTATAATGCTCCTTGATGATAATAAATTAAAATTCAAAGCCGCATATGACATCAATGAAAATAACGCGATGGATCATGATATAAAAATATCATCATCAATTGCGAATCAAGTTGCCGCAAATGGACAATCGGTTTACATCTCTGATGCTCAATCTGACAAAAAATATGCGTTATTAAACGAAGTAACTGATTTGAATTTACATTCAATTATGTGTGTTCCGTTAAAAATAAAAAATAATATTATCGGCGTGATCTATCTTGATAATTCCACTCCAAGCCCACCCTTTCTTAAGCCCGATTTATTATTGATCGAACTTCTTGGTCAACAAGCGGCACATGCAATTTATAATGCGACCTTGTATGATCATTTGTTTGATATAAAAGAGTTCAATGAGAAAGTCGTTAACAATTCACCGGTTGGTATTATTTCTATAAATTCAAATTATGAAATATTATCAATGAATGACGCCGCCTTGCGAGCCCTTCAAAAAAACCGGGAAGATATTACCTGTCTGACTCCAGAAAAAAAGCCAACCAGATTATTGGCCCTGATTCCAAAAGCTGAAAAAGTAAAATGGCGACAGATGCTTGATATCGCCTTAACAACCAATCAGCCATTCGAGGACGCCCGCTACTTTTACAATACCGATTATGAAGACAAAGTTTTATCAATCAGAATAACCCCAATTAATAACCTACCATACGGCGGAGACGGATTGATATTAACAATTGAGGACATCACTGAAAAGATCATCATGGAAAAATATGTTATCCTCTCAGAAAAGCTTGTGGCCCGCGGAGAAATGGCTTCGTCTATCGCGCATGAATTGAATAATTATCTCGCTATAATCGGTAATAATGCTGAAATCCTTGGACACAATCTTAAACGAAAGATGCATGATAAGGCAAGCGAAAATGCACATCAAATAGTTGATAATATCAACAAAGTGAAACGGTTCACCGACGGAATGATGGATTTCTCAAAACTTGAAACCGAAATAACTCCTTATGATATCCAAAAATTAATTGATGAATTACTGTTTTCATTAAAAGCGCTAACTCGCTTTAAGAAAATAATGTTTACCATTAAAATCGAGCCCAGATTACCAAAAGTTTTTGTCGATATTGGACAGATCCAGCAGGTCCTCATGAATCTTCTCTACAACTCCGCCGACGCAATAGAAAAAATGGCATCGAACAAAAAAGAAGCGGGTGATTTATCATACAAAGGCAAAATCAAATTAGAAGTCAAATCGGGCGGTGGTATAAACCAGGTTATTATTTCGATTAAAGATAATGGTATTGGAATGTCTGATGAAGTTAAGGCAAAGATATTCCAACCTCATTTTACGACCAAAGATTCCGGGCATGGTCTTGGTCTGGCCAATTGCAAAACAATTATTAATAATCATAAAGGTGGGATCAAACTTACCTCTGAGCAAAATGTTGGTTCGGAATTTAAGATAACTTTGCCATCAGTAGAGGATGTCAAACATTCTTAAGTTTTCTAAGAATCTTACTGCTTAAACGATTCAACCAATTTTCTATTATAATAATGAGTCAATTCTTCACGCCTGAGAATCCCAAGAATAAGCGATGGGTCTTCCCGGTTGACGACCGGAATAAATGGAAAATCGCCAAGCGCAAATCTTTTTTGAGCAATTTCCAGATCATCGTCGGGACAAACAGTTGTATAATCGGTCGAAGCAATATCTTTTGCGATCACCAGATAATCGAGAGTATGTTGAGTTATTATACCCAGAATGTGCTGTAATGACAATGTGCCAACAAACCGTTCCTGTTTGTCGATTACAATGAAATCATTTCCCTTTGATGATTCTATCTTTTCCATGATTTTTACCAACGGCATATTGGTTGGAATCGTCTCGAACTCTTTGTCCATAACTTCCGATACTTTCGAGGCGCGCAAAATGGCCGTATCTTTACCAGCTTTTAGGAATATCCCTTTGGCTATAAGCTTAATTGTATAAATCGATGGCTCAAATAATTTTCTGGCAAACAATGTAGAGAATACGACCGCGACCATCAGAGGTAATATAATTCGATAGTCACTGGTCATCTCAAAGATGATCAATAAAGCCGTTATAGGTGCATGAGTCGTTCCGGCAACTAAGGCCGCCATCCCGACTAAAGCATACGCACCGGCGGTGGCTGTTATGGCTGGGAAAAGTAAATGGGCGAAATATCCAAAGGTCCCGCCGGTAACCGCACCAATAAATAACGATGGTGCAAAAATACCGCCAGAGTTTCCCGAACCGAGAGTTAAACTGGTAGCAAGAATTTTCAGAAAGATCAAAATCAGCATCAACCAGACCATCATGTTTCCATACAGGGTCAGTTTGATAGTCTCGTAACCATCGGCAAAAACTTGAGGAAAATACATCCCGATTATACCGAGAATCAATCCACCCAGGGCAGGTTTAAGCATCGGGGGCATTTTAAGTTTTTCAAAAAATGTTTCAAATCCGCTAAGCGTCTTTGTGAATAATACTGCCACTCCCCCGCATACGACTCCCAATATCATATACAGTGGAATTTCCAAGGCCGAAACCAAACTGTAATCGGGAACATCAAAAGCCGGATGATCGCCCATAAAAGCACGAGTGACAACCGAAGCGACAACCGAGGCTAATAGTACTGGTGAAAATGTTTTAATGGCAAAATCGCCAAGGATGACTTCAAGTGAAAATATCACTCCGGCAATCGGAGCGTTAAAGACTGCCGAGATACCGGCCGCGGCTCCACATCCGACAAGAATTTTCACACGCGAACCAGACATCTTAAATAACTGGCCTATCCCAGAACCTATCGCCGAACCTATCTGAACAATCGGACCCTCTCGACCCGCTGATCCGCCCGAACCGATACATATTGCCGACGCCACTGTTTTGGCAATAGCGACACGAGGACGAATGATACCACCCTTACGGGCAACGGCATCCATCACCTCGGGTACCCCGTGACCACGCGCCTCAGAGGCGAATTTATAAACTATCGGTCCGACAATTAATGCCCCCACCATTGGTATTAGTGGTGTCCAATAATCAAAAGAACCAACTAATGTGGTCATCACTTTTTCGGAGTAGCCAAAAAACAGTTCCCTGCAATATTCAATCAGCTTGATAAAAGCTATCGCGCCAAAAGCGGTTCCCGCACCGACCACAATTGACATCGTAATCAATATCTGCGTTTCTGAGAATTTGAACAGATATTGTAATTTTGATTTTAAATTCAGTTCCATAACGTTAATGAATCTATCAGAAAAATTAAATTTATCAAGACAAATCTGAAATGTTTAAAAATCATTGTAAATCATAGACCTCCATCAAATTACAGCAAAATGGGTTCGTTCCTTCACTTTTGAGATTTTGCTGATGTGGGCGGCAGATGTCCACATCTGCCCCAGTGCATATTCTCTGTGCCGTCAGGAACCCTTTCCTGACGGAAACACGGCGTGGAATATAAATGTTGTAGGGTCGCCGCACCCGACAACAGACAGTCAGGTGTTTTTCCATTTATCCCACAGCAAGCTATGGGCCACCCCAACTTCAAAATTTCTTGTAAATTATAGACCTCCATTAAATTACAGCAAAATGGGTTCGTTCCTTCATTTTTGAGATTTTGCTACCAACTCGATGTTGATTTTGATCGCTTTCCTAAGGGGGATTTATCCGTTCCGCCAGGTCTTGAGCGCGAAGCGATTGTGACCTGACGGCAGATGTGGACATCTGCCGCAACGTGCCAGTGCCCGTTAATCCTCAGATTGACCGGAGAGTCGTAGGTCATGGCCCTCCGGGGCTTGACAGATTGGTTGAATTGTCAACCCTCTTATAAGAGCGTTGACCTACAATACTGCCGGTCGGTTTGAGAACCAACCGGCCACACTAACGGTAAACACAAAATTTCCTTGTAACGCCCTCACCTCCATTCAATTACGCCGAAAATGGGTTCGTTTTGTCATTTTTGGGTCCAAAACTACTAACTCGTTGTTGTTTTTGTATGTTCTCCCATAAGGTCTTTTTGCTATATATTACAAACTCTATTATTACTCATATACAAATATTGCCAGTGCGAGTTAACAATGATGTTGTGGTGAAATTGGTTTTGATACAATCAGGGGAAACCCCTTGTTTTATACCGGTTTTTGCTTATATTGAAGCCAACAAATTCCTTTATGGGAGTATGTTTGAGCACATAGATTAAAAAAATATGATCCATTCATCTCGGAGGAGACGATGAAAAATTCTCTACTAATATGTTATAAGGCAATTTTAGCTATTATTCTTTCAATTTCAGGGGCTTCTTCGGCCACTATCAACGTCCCAGTCGACCAACCAACTATTCAGGCAGGGATTGATGCGGCCGTGAACGGTGATATAGTAATAGTGGCTGATGGAATATATACTGGTGATGGCAACAGAGACATTGACTTTCTTGGTAAGGCAATAGTCGTAATGACTGAGAATGGCCCAGATTACACTGAAATTGATTGTGAGGGAAGTGAAACAGAACCTCATAGGGGATTTTATTTTCAAAACAGTGAAAGTGCGTCCTCCGAATTGATCGGGTTTAAAATACATAATGGCTATCATGACCACGGGGGAGCTATCAGGATTGAAAGTTCTTCTCCAGCAATATCAAATTGTAATCTTAATAACAATACAGCCACCGATATGACGTACTCTGGTGGTGCAATAAGTCTTAATAATTCTACCTCAACAATATCAAATTGTGTAATTAATTTTAATACTGCAATTGGCGGAGGCGGTTTGTTTTTCTGGGAGTCCGACGCAACATTAATTAATTGCATTGTTACAAATAATATTGCCAATCCTGGCGGAGGTGGAGGAATCCATTGTCATGGGGGTAATCCTGAAATAGTAAATTGCACATTTGCAAATAATGATGGTGGCGGTTGGGGTGGTGGAATAGATTATTATACCGGTGCTCCAACTATCCAAAACTGCATAGTATACAACAATTCAGCCGATAATGGTTCTGGGATATGGTGTGGAACATCGGGGGCGATTATATCTTGCAGTAATCTATATTTAAATGGCATAAGTGGGAGAAGTCATTCGGAAATTAACTGTTTTTCATCGGATCCATTATTTATAGACGCCAACAATGGCGATTATCGCTTAATATACAATTCTCCATGTTTACCTGATAATAATGAATGTCAATTACTAATAGGTGCATTAATTGGAACCTATGGTTGTGGTGATGTTAATGATGATAGCGAGATTGATATTCTCGATATTGTATCTTTGATAAATTACAAATACAAAGGTGGCATTGCCCCCGACCCGCTTGAATCGGCAGATGTTAATCATGATACAAATGTTGACATTCTTGATATTGTTCATCTGATCAATTTTAAATATAAGGGTGGTGACGAACCGGATTGTCCGTAATATATCAAAATTGAGATTGCCACGTCGTTCCGATTTTAATCGAAACTCATCGAGTTGTTAACTCCTCCCAATGACTTAAAATCAGGATACAGTGATGTAAATATAAATCCCCACCCGATGGGTGGGTTACCCAATCTGGACAGACAGGAATGTCTGTCCTACCAATTAAGAGAATAAGCCTGGATTCCAGCTTTCGCGGGAATGACGTTTTGGTCAAAACCGACCCTTTTCGCTTGACATATAAGCCTATATATATAAATTGCCGACGTGAAAAGGCTTATCATTACATATAATTTCAGGGGCTAAAACATGACCCGTAACGCAGATGTCGTTATAATCGGTGGTGGCATAATCGGACTGGCCGCGGCCTTTAATCTCGCCAAATTCAAATTTGGTAAAATCGTTGTTGTCGAAAAAGAGATGTTTCTTGGATCAGGCGCAACCAGTAAATGTGCCGGTGGAATACGAGCCCAGTTTTTCACAAAGCCTAATATCGAGATGTCAATGAAATCTGAGGAGATCCTTGTCAATTTCGAGGAGATCACCGGGTACCCGGCTCTTTTCAACCAATGCGGTTATATGTTTCTTTTATCAGACGAAAATGAATTATCCTCCTTTTCAAAAGCAGTTGAATTGCAAAAATCGCTTGGTCTTAATGTCGATCTGATCGACTGTGACAGAATCAATGAACTGGCCCCGGAAGTCAAAACTGATGATATTTTAAAAGCTACTTTTTGCCCACAGGATGGTTTGGCCGATCCTAATGATTTAATTCAGGGGTATGCGTCGGCATCGAGAAAACTTGGGGTTGAAATCTTGATTGAAACCGAAGTTACAGGCATAAAAACCAATAATAATTCTATTACAGGAATAAGCACAAATCAAGGCGATATTGAATGTCCGCTTATTATAAATGCCGCCGGGCCGTATGCCAAAGTTATCGCTCAAATGGCCGGAACTTCGATTCCGGTTGAACCGGTTCGTCGTCAGATAGTTACTACAGCCGCTCTTGATTTCCTTATTCCAAATTTCCCGATGGTGGTTGATGTTAAGGCTGGTCTTTATTTTCATCGCGAGGCACCGGGATTACTTCTGGGCTGGGCAGATAACTCGGTGGAACCGGCTTTTGATGAGTCGGTCGATCCTGATTATTCAGATGAGATTATTATGAAAGCGCTCGATCGGATACCGGCATTAGAAACAGCCGGAGTATCAAACAGCTGGGCAGGGTTATATGAGGTCACGCCGGATCATCATTCGATAATCGGGCCATCTAAGGAAATAAATGGATTATTTTATATAAACGGCTTTTCAGGACATGGGATGATGCATGCCCCGGCGGCCGGTTTGGTAGCGGCGGAAGCTATCTGTGGTAAGGAAACCACCGTTGATATTTCATCGCTGGCTGAGGATAGATTTGAAAAGGGCGTCACCAGCGAGGAAACCAACGTAATCTAACCAATTTCATTGGATAACCAATTTTTTTGGATATCTGAATATATCAAAACGTCAATACGCCTAAAAGAT
>JAAERC010001229.1 GCA_024230695.1 Candidatus Zixiibacteriota bacterium | reverse complement strand
GGTATTTTCGATTCTTCGTATGAAAGTTGAAATAATAACTCTGTTCCCCGAATACTTTGACTCGATTGTTGGACATTCGATAGTCGGACGGGGAATTGAAGATAAGCTCTTTGAAATAAGAATAATTAACCTGCGGGATTACACTCTCGATAAGCATCAGACTGCCGATGATAAACCTTTTGGCGGTGGCGGCGGGATGGTTCTAAAAATCGAACCATTAGCCGGGTGTTTAAGAGATTTGGGATGCGGGGAAAGATCTACCGATAAAAACCGTATTGTGTTGACTTCGGCAGCCGGTAAAAAGTTTGATCAATCAACAGCGGTTGAGTATTCACTCTTGGATCGGTTGACAATTATCTGCGGACATTATCTCGGTGTTGATGAACGACTATTGGAGATGTTTGAGATCGATGAAGTTTCACTCGGCGATTATGTTCTGACCGGCGGAGAACCTGCCGCGGCCGTGATGACCGATGCAGTTGTTAGATTGATTCCGGGTGTCCTGGGGAATTTTGAATCGGCTTTATCCGATTCGCACTCAGAGAAAATACTCGGTACTCCTGTATATACCCGGCCCGAAGAGTTTGAAGGATTATCGGTTCCGGAAGTTCTGACCGAGGGAAACCACAGATTAATAACAAAGTTTCGGCGACAGGAAGCGATAAAAAAGACATTAAAAAACCGTCCGGAACTTTTGGAAAATTTGGAATTGGAAGAAGATAAAGAAATTTTGAATAGATTAAGACATGAAAAAGATGAAGAGTAAAATAATTAGTAACGAAAATTAACAAAAAAATAACAAGTGAGAATAAAAAGGATAGAGTCATGAAACAGATAGCTCAGATCGAAAAAAGCTATATGAAAGATGATTTACCTGCCTTTGCGGTGGGTGACACAGTTAAGGTACATGTGAAAATCAGAGAAGGTGACAAAGAACGGCTTCAGGTTTTTCAGGGTACAGTTATAAGTCGTCGTGGTGGCGGCACCGGCGAAACATTTACCGTTCGTAAAATATCAGCCGGCATTGGTGTCGAAAGGGTATTCCCGGTTCATTCGCCAAATGTCTCTAATATTGAACGTATTCGGCAGGGCAAAGTTCGTCGAGCAAAATTGTACTACTTGCGCGGTTTGACCGGTAAATCAGCTCGTATTACAGAAAAGTTAGTCGACAAATCAACAGAAAAAGCTGAGAAGAAAACCAAAAAGCCAGCCAAAAAAGCCAAGGCCAAAGCCGAACCAAAAGCTAAGGCTGAGACAAAAGCCAAAGCTGAAAAGAAAGCCGAACCAAAAAAGACTGCTACTAAGAAGGCTGACAAAAAAGCCGAATAGTACATCTCTTTAAGTGCGCGGCAGATGTCCACATCTGCCCGATGGTATTCTTATAAGTACCGTCAGGAATCCTTCCCTGACGGAATAGATTTAAAAAACCCGCCAATCCGGCGGGTTTTTTGTTGGGAATTGCTTTTTAAGATTATTCTCAATCTGGTACAAAATGCCAGGCGGCGATATTATTGGCAGTACTATCTCCAGCCGAAGTAAACCTTCCACCCGCAATCAATTTACCATTATATTCCATCAATGCCCAGATATGAGGCCAGTTGGGACCATCAACTCCCAGACCGAGCGGTGACCATTTTGTCCCGTTCCAAGAGGCAATTCTATCCATATATAATCCGCCAGCCGCTTCGAAATAGCCTCCTGCTATTACTTTATTGTCAAAAGTTGTCAAAGCCCTGACATCGCTGGTAAACGGACCATGGCTGGTACCATGTCCACATATGGTCCAACCGGAAGTTGCGCCAAAAACAGCGACATTATTAGCCGGTACACCGCTGGCACTGTCAAAAATCCCGCCAGCATAGATCTTGTTTTCATGTTCCAAAATGGCAAAGACCGATCCTTGTTCATCATTTTCAAGTTTCATTCCATTACCCATAGATTCAGCATCCATGTCAAAAAAGAATATACTATTGCAGGTATCAAATTTGGCCTGAACGAAATCTCCACCGATATATAACATACCATCGCCGGTCTCGCAGATTGAATGTACCGGGCCATCGATATTAACGGCCGTCCATCCCCAATTGTTACCATCCCACGCCGCCAGATTACGGACCGAAGTGTTTCCTCCCGCTTGCGTGAATTCACCACCAGCTATTAACAGAGGATAACCGGCATATGCATGTCCCTCCGGATAGACATACACTCCCAATGCTCTGATGCGACCATTAAATCCGGTGCCAAGAGTGGACCATGACGTACCATCCCAAACGGCGATATTATTGGCGGATGTACCACCGGCGTATGTGAAATTACCACCGACAATAAGTTTATCATCATATATAGTAAATGCGGCGACTTCGCCAATAATGCCGCTTCCTAACGCTGACCATGTTGTATCATTCCAGGCGGCAATATTATTGACGGTTATTTCCCCGGCATTATCAAAAAATCCCCCGACGATAAGATTGCCGTCATATTCAATCATAGCGAATACACGGTCATCAACGCCATCTCCGAGTGGTGACCAGACCCATTCGCCCGATGGTCCGGCCGGGTCATCTTTCGAACAACCGGAAATTATTAGAATAGTTAATAAACAAAGAAAAATTGCCTTAAAACCAAATCGTTGAATAGTACACATAATATTCTCCCAAACATTATAGCAGAATGCAGTTTTTTAAAACATTACTTAATTATTATTTAAGATATTAAGTTATAAATGATATGTCAAATATGTAAAGGGGGTTGCGTCGTAATTTGCAGTCAAACTATTTTGATTTTCCAATTAATGATTTCTTCTTTGGGGATGGCAGCCCCGATATCACCAGCGCCAAAAATATCAACAATCCGCCCAGTGCACGATGTTTGATTATTGTCTCACCGCCGAGTGTCCATGCGAATAAAGCTGCAAAAACCGGTTCCAATGCAAAAATCAATGACACGCGGAGCGGCGATCTGATTTTCTGGGCCGCCATCTGGATAACAAAAGCAGAGAGAGTTGGGAAGAGAGCGAGAAAAAGCATCATCCAGAACGCATCACTCGATCTGATTTCAAACGGAAGCGAAAACAGTAAAGCAGTAATAATACTTAATAAACCAACCAGTAAAAATTGGTGACAGCTAAACAAATATGGATCGATCTTTTGCTTCATATATTTATCGCAGTAAAGAAGATGCAGGGCATAGGTAACCGCCGTGATTAATGTCATAACATCACCGATATTGATATCGCTCATCCCACCGGTGAGAATCCAAAGTCCTATCAGTGATATCGCCGATGCGATAACTTCCATCGTGGTCGGTTTTCGTTTAAAGATGATTCTTAGGAATACCGGTACAAATGCCACAAAAAGTCCAGTGATAAAACCCGAATTAGAGGCGGTCGTATATTGCAGACCAATTGTTTGTGGAATATACAACATCCATAATAAAAATCCGGGCACCAATGCCTGTTTCCAGTTTTCCAATATCGGCCGACCGGAAAATTTGAGAAATATTACCAGCACAACCCCGGCTATCAAAAAGCGATATGCGACCAGAATAACTGGGTCAATACCATCAAGGGCTGATTTGACAATAAAAAATGTCGATCCCCAGATTGCGACAGCGTAAAATAGACCCAGATCTGCCAGAATATTTTTATGACGAGATATACTATTCTCCATAATATTAGATATTACGGAAAGAACAGTCTAAATCAAAATAAATACTACTAAATGAAAATATTTTGAAAGATTTGGCCGTTTAATTAGACTATAATAATAGTAAAAGTGAGTAAATTCCCCTCTGC
>JAAERC010001228.1 GCA_024230695.1 Candidatus Zixiibacteriota bacterium | reverse complement strand
CCTCTGCGCCGCCGGCCAATGGATTAGAAATATCCTGCCAGTTAAGGGCAAGTATATTCATTTATCATTGCCCCCCGGAACTATCAGTGCTTGCTTCTAATCTCTGTATTTCGGCTATAGCCTGTTTGACATCATTATCGTTTGGATGGCCAACCATCCACTGAGATAAAATATCTTTCAGTTTGGTAAATTTCTTTTGCTGGAAATAGAAGGCCGCCAGTGCCCGAAAACCTTCCTGATAATTTGGATATTTGTTGAAAATTAATTCATGGACACGAACCGCCTCATCCATATCACCCATTGATCGGGCCGAATATGCCCATTGCATATACAATTCAGTCTTATTATTGGTTTTTGCCTGCTCAATAAATATTTCCAAAATATCAAATCGACCTTGATCGGCCAGTAGTTGAGTACCATAACCATAGAGATCATGACTTTCCGGCAAGGCCTTTAGACCATTTCTGATACGTTCAAAGGCACCATCAATATCTCCCGCCTTTCTCAAAGTATCAGCCATCCACAAAATCCCCTGAGAATAATTATTAACTATCCGCCTGGTCGCTTCATCTTTATAAATAGTAGAATCGGCCACCCCTCTGTATTCATACTCTTCTTCATACATCCGGAGAGATTTTTCATAATCTATCTGATTGGCATCCTTATTAAGAGTATATTGATATACCATCCCCTCTAAAATCAAATTACTATCCAGCGGTTTGCCATTGTATTGCCTGTTTCCACCTGGAGTTGTAACCGAAAGATGAATCGCCTTTCTGTTTCTATTTTGCGTAATAATCTCATTTATAACCTGATCCTGGATACGATACACTGTTCCATCTTGACTACGATATGGTCTCAGCCGATCGATCTCGGCATCACTCCACCCAATTGGAACACCATGATACTCTCGTAACTGCTTAATATACCAGGGCGCATTCGCCAAAGAAAGATTGACAGTCTTAACATCTTTCCTGATTCCATAGACCTCTTGAATACACCAAACTGGAAAAGTATCATTATCACCATTTGTAATTAGGATAGAATTTTCCTCACATGGTTTCAGAAGATTATGAGCATAGTCAAATGGCATATAATTACCGGTGCGGTCATTTATAAAATAATTAGCGCTAATTGGCACCAATGGCATAAATACTAACAAAGAACTTATTCCGAAAGCGGTTTTCTGTATTGATGGCGACATATTCTTAAAACTATCTTTTAAAAGAGCCATTAATCCGGCGATACCAAGTCCAATCGCCATGCCAAAAAATATAAACCCGGCCGTATAAAAATAGTCTCGATTCCTAACCTCAAGATAATCCTGACCGGTCATCGGATGCTGCCTTGTCCCATCGGCAAAATTCATGTACAGAACAATCCCAAGAGTACATATCACCGTAATCACCAAAAATGGCAGGCCAAGAGCAGGCTTTCGTCGAATCGTTTCCCAAATACCAAAAAGACCTATAATAAACGCAATAAAAAATCGAGAACCATTAAAACCATACTGTTCTTTAAAAAATTTCCAGAATCCCATCCGGCGATAATCGCCAAACTGATTTTCCCATTCACCCCGTCGCTTAAACATTCTTGAAGACATCGATTCAGAACCGTACTGTTTCCGTTCGAGATAATTAACCATTGTCGTTAGAGATTCTGAGGGATTGTTTTCATCAATTGCTGGATTAAGCGCCGATCGTATGGGAATGTAACCATGCACCGAATATGCAATGACCGCAAGAAATATAATTGCCAATGCCGGTTTCCAACTTTTATCTTTGAGAAAATATCCAAGCCCAATAATCGCGATAGTACCAAAACAGAGACCATAAACAAATGGCCAGAATCCTATCATTATCATTGAAATTGACCCAAGCGCGGCAACAATCGGCCAGTTGATCTGTTTCCATAAATACCCAAATAAGGTAACTGCCAACAAAACTGTCAGAGTTTTGAATGCGGTATATGGATCAAAGGCGCCAAAAAACTCACCTAAAACAATTAGCAGAATCGGAGCGAGTGAATAAATCGCCACTATTCCATTTTGCCCGGAATCATCTTTCGCTTGAGTTTTCCATTTATATTTCTGCAAAAGTAAATAAACGCCCCAAATCAATAGACCGGCCAATCCTACCCATCCAATTTGTATTTCTCCCAATGATTTCAGATTGGACGACATACCGACACCGCCAAATCGTTTTGACAAATTGTCAATCAGAATAAAATAAAATGGATAAAGAGCAACCAAATACAGACCTAATGAAATAATAGCCGCTCTGGCAACCTTTCCATACTGAAGCAGATGAAACAGAAACACCACAAACAAAATTAAAATGGTCAGATAAAAAGGAACTTCATCCGGTTGTGATGACAACCTGAAAATGAAATATAGTTCCACAAGAAAAAATGTCGAAACCAGCATCCAATGACGATTAGTCGCTCCCTTTTTCAATATAAAATATAATCCAACAGCTGGGACAATTGCATAAAGAGTTAAATGTATTCCAACTCCAAGAATAGCCAAAAACAATGCCAGAAGCATCGCTCGGGTTCCTGTCATGTTTCCTTGATTATCAAAATATTTCAGTGCCAGCCAATAAATCGCCAGCATAATAGCCATTGTTGGAGCATAAACTTCCGCCTCAACCGAATTGGCCCAGTTGGTACTGGAAAAGGCAACAAATAAAGCGCCTGTAAATCCACCAATATAGACAATTACTCTATTGTAAAAATCTTTAGTATTATCAAACCAGAATCGAATTAAACGAACAATTATCAAATATGAGAAAGTCGCTGTCAAAGCCGATGTCACAATCGACAAAACATTTAATCTCACCGCAACATCCGCGGCCAGAGGAAGAATCGCAAAAATCCGCCCAATCAGAATATATAATGGTGAACCCGGTGGATGTGGTATTCCCAGAATATATGAACAAGCGACAAATTCGCCGCAATCCCAAAATGAAAAAGTTGGCGCCATCGTGTTATAATAAACTATCAAAGAAATGGCAAAAACCAATGAGGCGATTATTGCATTGATTCTATCAAACTTCACAATGTTCTTATCGGTAAAATTATCTATGTTCAAACTTTCCTCGACCTATCAAACATGTTGTTAACCTATTATACAAAGCTGATTTACAAT
>JAAERC010001227.1 GCA_024230695.1 Candidatus Zixiibacteriota bacterium | reverse complement strand
ACCTCGCGGCCGCTGCTTGAATCGTTAAGTGTCTTAAGTATGAATATAGAGCTAGAGAAATTAATCGAACTACTTCAAATTGTTTTAAGTGAGAAATTAGATATTGAGGTGGCCGAAGGCTTAGCGGGAAAGCTTGATTGGAGTCAACTTGATTTCGTGAGCGATGTTTACGGTAATTTATTCCACTACTGGCATGATACGGACATTCGGGAAAAAGATCCTGAGTATAAGGTCATGCAGGTAAATGAACTAAAGAAGCTTATTGAGCATCTGACTAAACAAGATTATAAGGCGGCGTGTAATATATCGTTCTTGTCTGACACGCCAGACACTTAACAAGTATATCAAGCGGAACTTTTGCTCCGTGTTTCAAATTGTGCTTTTCATTCCATTACAGCACAATTTGAACACTCCACAAAAGTCCCCTTATACTGGCGTTAGATTGCAAAGAATTATATTTTGAAAATCCAAACTGACAAAAATAAAGAAACAAATAGTAGCGGCACTCTCATTATCGTTGAGTGGGTTGGATTGCTTTGGTGTTTAGTAGGATTGTTTGTTGTTTGTATATCAAACTACATAGTTATATTTGAAAAAGGAGATATATTAGGCTTTGGCCCTATTAATGTACGCAACCAATTTGAAGTTAGTATTTGGCTAATTCCTGGCTTAGTTCTTATGATCGGAGCTAGGCTATTACGCAAGTACAATATTAAATCAAATGGCGTGTAAAAATGTTATGTAGCAATCTAAGAGGGATAGGAAGGGGGTTTTGATCCCCCTCCCTCCCACACCACCCGGCATGCGGATCCGCACCGGCCGGTTACCAAGAGTATCGGACCGTAGCCAGGATTAAAGGGGAATAGGATTATGTAAGCAATATGCCTGAATAAGCACTGAATATCAAGATATCAGGTCAATT
>JAAERC010001226.1 GCA_024230695.1 Candidatus Zixiibacteriota bacterium | reverse complement strand
GGATAAATTGGCGGCTCGGTTGGATCCATATATGCACCAATTCCAACACCATTTACAAATGCTCCGGTTGGATCAATTTGAATCTCAAACCAATTTTTGAGCGTATCGGCATATTCATAAATCTCGACCCAGCCATCCTGTCCGTCATAATAAACGGCATCATCCAGATGATGGTCTTGAGTATTTTTCCATCCCCATTGTTTTCCTAATCCATCATCTTCAACAAGGCATTCGATACTGAGCCAATATACCGTTCCTTCGACCTGATCAAAGAAATCTATTTCATCCAAAATCAGATCGTAACGGAAATACTCTTGATGATCATCAACTATTACAAGTGGTGCTGATGGATCATACCAATCTTCAAACATAGTCGGCTCTTCCGGCATCAGCGGAGTAATTGCAAAAGATCCGGCCGGAGCATTTATTGAATGCAAATGCACACCGGGATGACTATAAGACATCGGATCAAGGGGATCAGCCGGGACATCAGCCCAGATGTTAATTATAAACTCATTAATGACACCTTCTTGCTCATCAAGCCATGAACCCCACCAATGAATATCGGTAATCGGGCCAGTTTCAGAACAAGTCCAGTCATCGGCGAGAAACATAGGCATATCAACATGCACATCCCAGCCATCTTCATCGGGAAGCTGCGGCCAATGCATTTTATGATGTGCCCAAGGATCGTCATCACAAACCGCTGATTCGGTCTCGCCGTCGACAGCATATAATAAATAATTTGGAGGAGGGTCACCCCATCCTGCCGAATACCATTCTGTCCAACTTCCACCCAAATACATATCCCAGAGATCACATAAGACAGGTGCCGGTGCTATATCGGAAGCATCTGAGACAAATCCTGGAAAAGTAGTACTTGAACCGGCATCATTATAGTGAATCCCAATATAAAATGGACCGCTTACGCAGCATGGGGATGAGAAAGTCACTGTGCCAAAAGTGCCGCCAAAAGTGGCTAAATCACAAGAAACCGTTTCGCTACACAATAATGCTCCCGGACCTCCACATGGATCACCCGGCGTGGCCAGGTCATATACAACGACATCAATTCCAACAGGCCAAACGGCCCCATCTTGATTCCATAGCATAAATGTTAAAGAGCTGATCTCAAATGGATAGACAGCCGCTACTCCACATCCATTGGCCGCGGCGTCAGTTGGATCAAAATAAGTGACAATCCCATCTCCATTTCCATACCCTGTTAGATAAGTAATACTGGTTGTATTAGGATCAAATTTATACATTTGGCATGCGGCCCTATCCGTATCCAATTGCATGCTTCCGGGAATGATCTCTACTTTGATAGCTTCACCTCGCCTCTCCCCTGATGCGGCGATAATAGCTATAGTCAGTAAAAAAATCAGTCCGATTGACATTAACAGAAGTTTTCTGTTCATCACAAGTCCTCCGATTTATAAATTAAATTTAGATTTGTATACAATTGAAAATATTCGTGATTATCCAAAAACTCTTTGAGAGATTTTTTGGTTAACATAAAAATGAACCAATCTGTTGACCAAGATCTTTCATTACCGGAATGTGCTCTTCGTATAGGTATTCAAACTTACTCCAATGTAATGAAGGTACTCGATTCAACTCTATATTACCGCTCCTGTTCCGTCATAGACGGAACTATCGTATAAAAAACAAAACAGATACTATTTCTTTTTATATATAGCCTTGACAATTTTGTCAAAACACAACTCTTAAATATTTGCCATAATTAAATGACAATTTGGTGATAAATTTTGCAGACAAATGGGAACTTCTCCTGCTCCCTGACTCATACTATAAATAAACAGGTTTTTTGGTTTTTGTCAACTCTTTTTTAGGCTATAAAATAAAAATATAGGTAGTTTTCCCTATACCGTAATTCGGTTTATTTCTCGGTGAAAATGCTTTCTGAAATAGCCGCTAAAACTTCATTTACACTGATTTGTTTCATGCATAACATAAATTCTGTGTCACTTTTTGTACAAACATTTTTGACGCATGAAATACATTCGAGATTTTCTTTTATTATCACGGTTTTTTTGTTGGAAATCGGCGAGGTTTCTTTTGGATTATCGGCTCCTGATAATATTAGAAGTGGTATATCAACCGCCGAAGCAAGATGAGCCAGCCCAGAATCATTTCCAATAAATAATTTGGCTCCGGCTAAAACTGAGGCGGCTTGCTCGATATTTGTTTGACCACAAAGATTCAGTATTTTTTGTTCGTTTTTGACAATTTTCTGTGCAGTTTCATATTGATCTGATGTTCCGACTAATATAATTTTGAAATCATAGTTTTGCACTATCTTATGGGCCAGAGTCGAGTAGTTATCTGTCCCCCATCGTCTTGATTCGGCTATTGCCTGTGGTGCGATAACAATATATTTCTGATTATTATCGATTCTAGATTTATTCAACAATTTTGAAGTATCGAATTTATGGGAATCAGGCACTGTAATCTTAGGTGCAGAAATTTTAAGATTATTGTTGGCCGTTTTTTCAAGGAGAAGTTTGTACTTTTCACTACGATGCTGTATCTCGCCTTTTGGCAATGAGATACTTTTATTCAAGAGAAAATTCTGATTGTCATCGGTATATCCATATCTGTTTTTTATCCCGCCTATAAACATAATTAATGCTGATGAAAATGATGGGGTCAGTAATATCCCGTTATCAATTTTATACTTCCGGAGTAGTTTTGTTTGAAAAGTAATCGCCGTTAATCCATGCAATTTATCTGACGGTGCCAAAAGAAATTTTGTTTTTAAGTTACGATATACTGGTTTGGCCCATTCGGGTAATAACAATGCGGTATTATCATTTTGTTTTGATGACAAAAATGCTTTAACAGCCGGCAATGCCATTATTGAATCGCCAAGATGATTTGGAATTCTGATTAGGTATTTATAATTTTCCATATAAATCTATATTCAATCAATTTTCCAGCGGCGATGGGTCCACATCCATTCTTCCGGTTTTTTCCGAATTAATGATTCAAGGATAGAAGCGTACTTTTGAGTCATTTCATTGATATCTTTTTCAGTATCGCCGGAATTTGGCGGATATATCGGCGGGAAAAACTCGATTTTATACTGTCCGTATTTTTCCCTGACGAGATAACCAAAAATAATTGGGGAGTTAACCTTAACGGCAAACGCGGCCGGTCCTTTTGGAGTTGACGCCGGACGACCCATAAAATTTACGACAACTCCGCCGGAGGCGGCATGCTGATCGGAAGCAACACCAATCAATCTATTTGCCTTTAATGATTTCAAAACATGCCTTGAGGCGATACCAACCGGAATCAAACCCAGACCTTCAGTTTGTCTAAATTTTATAAAAAGATCGTTAACCTTTTCGTTGTGCTGGTGACCCATTAGAAAATCGGTTGGATAACCTGCGGACGGCAACCACCTGCCAAAAAGTTCCCAGTTGCCATAATGCCCGGTGACCATCATCGCGCCATTACCTTCACTCAAAGCCTTGTCTATAAATTCAGAGCCGATCACAGTTTTGACAGATTTTACAAATTTTTCTCTTTTAAGAACCGGCTGGCGGGCAAAAGTTATAGTAGTCCGGGCAACATTGATAAATACGGTTTTTACAATTTCAGAGATACGTGTATCGTCGAGTTCATCATGAAAAGCACGACGAAGATTTTCCTCGGCTATACGACGACGCGATGATAATATTAAATAGGCTAATTTGCCAATACCAATTGCGATACCATCGGCCAGTCGTCCCGGAATTATCTGAACCGTTTTAGTTAAGGTCCAGAGCGTTAAATATTCAAGCCCATGGCTTATCTTCATCATCTACCTGCTCAGGATTATCGGGGTCACCATAGTCAAAATCGGTTGAATGGTACTTATCGTACTCATCCCATTCTTTATACTTTTTCTTCTTTTTGGCGAACTTGAGGAAAAAGCCGACAATGACAACTACTGCCAGAAATAACCATAAATAAGACATATCAATAAATATCGTTAATAAGTTAAATTTATTTCGTAAATAAGTAATATACTCTTTTTCAAATCCATCATAATTCGAACCTGTCGCCGCCATCAAAGCCTCATCGATTGATCGGCGGTCTCTAATATTATCTAATAGTATATTAAAAGAATCAAAACCATATTGTTCAAGTAAATATTTCACAGCCATGTAAGATTGTGCATAAGCGATCCTTGCCTGGCCCTCCGGAAAACGATTCATTTTTTCAATAGTTCGCAGTGGTACTACCGTTCTGAAAATCACCGCGTTCGATAATGCTATATTACTGGTCCATCCCCACTCAAAGGCGATATACATCGCCAACCCCTCATTGAGCCAGCGAGGTGAGTTGACATGATTTAACCTATCCTCCAAAGCGAGATGTGAGTATTCATGTTTGGTCAATTCATGAAGCGATTTTCCCAATCTAAAATTGGCCGGTGATTTTATAACTATCATTTGCTTATATGGCAGTGCCACTGCCGCGCCCCAATCGGGGACCGCCGAGCCGATTCTGTTTTGGAAATCGGTCTGGTTATCTTCCAAATAAATCTGCGGTTGATAATGTAGACTGTCTTTAAGGATTAAAATCAATTCTTCTCGTGCCTGAACTATTGCCAAATCGATTTGATCATCAAACCGCTTTGTGGAAGCAAAATAATCATAGTAAGGAAATAAATCAGCGTCGCCATTATCGGTTATATCACCAGCATAAATGGTGATGCTAATAAATATAAGTGTTAGAAACAAACCCAAAACCTTGCCCATATATAATAATAACAATAACATCAGTCTCAGACAATCAATTATGGCAATTAATTAAGATTCAATTGGCCAAATAAACTTTGGAACATATATTATAATTACTCGTATAATGAAACGTGTTACACAATATGTGTTATTTAAATAATTGAGGTTTGAATGTCCCGAAAGAAGATTGAATTTGAAGCCCGCCAACAGTTTATTGTTGAGGCGGCACGTCAGGTATATTCGAAAAAGGGTGTTGAGAATGCCAATATGGATGATATTGCCAAAGCATCCGAATATACGCGTCGAACTCTTTATTCATATTTTACTAGCCGTGATGAAATCAGTTTGATGGTTTTAATCGAAGATTTAAACAAACGCTGGGCAAAACAGAAAAAGGAGATTGCTTCCGCCGTTACCGGACTGGACAAAATAATTATCTGGGGGGAGTCGCTTTATGATTTTACGCTTAGGTATCCGCATTCAATTCGTTTGCAACTTTACTGGGATCTAAAAGGAATTGATAAGAATCGAATCAGCACTGGCACTTTTGATAGTTTTGAAAAGATAAATAATGACCTGGCTGAGGGACTTCGTGAGATATTTAGTCTGGGAGTACAAGATGGTTCGCTTCGACCGGATCTTCAGATCGATATCTGTATCAGCCAATATCTTTATTCAATACGAGGTATTATCAATCGAGCGATATCAGAGACATACTCATTTGCGCAATTTGATGCTAACAAATATTTCAAACATTATCTGGATCTGTTTGTACGCGGGGTACAAAATGGATCAAATCAATCATGAAGGGATTTAAAAAATGAGATCATTAATCAATCAAATTTTAATTTTATCGGTATTATTTGCACTAATATTGGTAAATGCAGTTCTATCGGCCGACAAACAACCGGAACTTGGACCTCCCCCGGGTAAGTACAAGATGCTGACCGATAATGGCCGGGCCGAAATTCCATTTACGATTTATCAAGGAGATATTCATTTTAGTGCGGAAATAAACGGCCACAAAGTTCATATGCTTCTTGATGATGGATATATGTGGGATCAGTTACTTTTTTGGGGAAGTCCCAAAGTTGATTCATTTGGGTTTATATATGATGGTGAAGTCGGTGTTGGCGGCGGAAGTGAAAGTGATGATGCTCTGATGTCTAAAACAGCCTCGGGAATAACCGTTACATTGCCGGGCGGAGTTGAGTTTTCCGAGCAAACGGCCATTATTACGCCATACAGTTCAGGCAATAGTGTTATGTGGTCTGGTTCAGTTGGTCAATTCAGTGCTTCATTTTTTAAACACTTTATTGTAGATATTAACTTTGATAAGATGATCTTGACTCTTATTGAACGGGACAAATTTGAATATTCAGGATCGGGTTCAGAAATACCCTGGAAACAGTCGGAGTTTGGGATTTGGATTATCCCGGCTAAAATGAATCTGGCTGATGGCAGAGAAATATCTTTGGACTTCGCGATGGACCTTGGTTACAATACTCAGTTGGAGGTCAAAACTTATGGTGAAAATACTATTCCTGTTCCCAAACAGGCTTTGCCTAAAACTTTTGGAAGGAATATCATTGGAGAGACAACCTCCGGATTTTTGGGGCGGATGCCACAGATTGAAATCGGCGGTTACAAAATTAACGATGCTATCGTTGATTATGTTGATAGCAAGCCGGGCAAACAAAAAACTTATGAGTGTATGGTCGGTCTTGGCTTATTATCCAAATTTAATCTTATATTTGATTTTTACGGTCAAAGATTGATTGTCGAGCCAAATAACAGTTTTGCTGAACTGTATGAATATAATATGTCAGGCTTAGTGATGAGTAAAGAGGAAAATAATTATTATACTGTTCACAAGGTCCACAAAAATTCCCCAGCCAGCGAAACTGGTTTGAAAGAAGGGGATAAAATATCTCAAATTAACGGAAAAGATGCGTCTGAATATAATAGAATTGAATTGAAAACTTTGTTTCTTCAGGAAGGCAAAACAATTAAATTACGCCTATTACAAAATAGTGCTGAAAAGGAAGTATCAATCAAATTACGCCGAATCATTTAGTCCTCAAATCAGATCAAAATTCATCAACGGCCTCTCATTCCGGGAGGCCGAATTTTTAGATATCCACTCAATATCTAATTTACTCCCGTATATAAATAGCAAAAAACTGTTTTGTATTTGATCCTATTATTATAAATTCTATAAAATCGGATTTAAACACTAATATTTTACTTTGGAGTAGAAATGAAAAGCTCGATAATTTCCATCTTAAAACTCGGAATAATAGTGCTTATTATTTTAATAGTTGGTACATCATCAAATCTGAATGCCACAAACTGGTGGGAAAAAATAAAACTCAACGGTGATTTCCGTTTTCGACACGAATATACTGACAAGGAAAATTCAATGGCAAGACACCGTCAGCGAATCCGAGCCAGAGTTAATATTACCGGTGAAGTATCTGATCAGACTAAAATTGTAATGGGAATATCAGCCGGGTCTTATGAACCAACATCAAGTAATCAGACTTTGACCGATGCTTTTTCGAGCAAAGGATTATATCTTGATATGGCCTATTTTGAGATGAAATTAAAATCTGTTTCCGGTTTGAAATTAGTAGGCGGTAAGATAAAAAATCAATTTTACAGACCGGGTAAAACTGAATTGATCTGGGATTCTGATTTACGTCATGAAGGT
>JAAERC010001225.1 GCA_024230695.1 Candidatus Zixiibacteriota bacterium | reverse complement strand
GTATTTGAGCTGATTGAATCGATTGCCGATGCCCGTTCAACTGTTATGATAACAGGGCAATCGGGAACTGGTAAGGAACTGGTTGCGCGGGCGGTTCATTATGCTTCCTTACGTAAGGATAAACCGTTTATAAAATTAAATTGCGCCGCTTTGCCTGAGAATTTAGTGGAGTCAGAACTTTTTGGATATGAAAAAGGTGCCTTCACCGGCGCGGTTCGACAGCATAAGGGGAGATTTGAACTGGCCGATAGCGGGACTCTTTTACTGGATGAGATTTCAGAGATCCCACTAGGACTTCAAGCCAAGTTGTTAAGAGTTTTGCAGGAAAAAGAATTTGAAAGAATTGGCTCTGGTACTACTATCAAAGTTGATGTCAGAATAATAGCTACTTCTAATCAGAATCTCAAAGAAGCGATCAATAAAAAAAGATTTCGTGAGGATCTATATTATCGACTTAATGTGATTCCGATTAATATCATCCCACTAAATGAACGTCTGGAAGATATTCCTCTTTTAACAAGTCACTTCATTGAAAAATATAATGAGGAAAATAATAAGGATATCAAATCTGTTGATGACTCGGTTTTCCGTTTATTTATGAAATACCATTGGCCAGGCAATGTTCGTGAGCTTGAAAACTATATCGAACGGGCAGTTGTGACATCGTCAAATAATCATTTGGAGCGTGGTGATTTTCCACCCGAGCTTGCGCTTGGTAAATTGGGTGATCAGATCAGAGGAGTTGATTCTGGTATAACTCTGGCTGAGGGTGAAAAATACCTTATTTTAAAGACGCTTGAAAAGTGTAACGGCAACAAAACCCGTGCGGCCGAACTGCTTGATATTACGCCCAGAACTATCCGCAATAAATTATCTGAATACGAATTGACCAATTCGGAATAGAACATTTACCCCCCAAAAATCTTATTTTGGGGGTGATAAATCGTTTCTACACTTCATAATTCATCGTAATTGCCGATATTTTATATGATTGGGTGAAAAGCCCAATTGAAAAAGATTAAACTATTTTCGCTTTTGGGCGATTGGATTATTATGGATTTTGCTACAATTGGCGGTCTGGTAATTGGTAT
>JAAERC010001224.1 GCA_024230695.1 Candidatus Zixiibacteriota bacterium | reverse complement strand
GTTTATAATCCATCGGTTGCATTGCCCGATAATGAAATAACACTCGATAGCATTAAGAATTGCTTTAATGATAAATTAAAACGGTACGCTCAACGTGAACGGATAGTGCAAATCGCAATGGTTGGCCCGCATCGCGATGAAATAGATTTTACAATAGGTGAATTCCCGGCGCGTGCCTATGGCTCACAGGGGGAGCTTAGAACGGCCACGGTGGCGCTTAAAATGGGTGTCTTTCAGTATTTAAAATCTATCCGTAATGATATGCCTATTTTGTTATTAGACGAGATTTTTGCCGAGCTCGATGAATCCCGCAAGGAATTATTAGTCGAGACTTTCGGTCAATTTGGTCAGGTCTTTTTGACTAGCGCCTCAGGATTGCCTGAAAGTTTGTCTAATAACAGCCAGCGGTTTGAGATAGAGAGTGGAAAAATCAAATGACTGATAAAAATGAACAAATAGCAAAAAAATTAACGAAAATATATAAGGGATATATAACAGTTCTTATAACTATATTAATAATTGGTGCCTTAATACCAATGTCATTAAATTCTAATGGATACGAAATACTTTTTCATATTGTGATGGTGCAAATATTTTTTATTACTCCCTTATTAATACCATTTTTTATTCTCAATGTTTATGGAGCGATAAGATTTAAAACAAACAGACTCAGATATCTCATAACAATAGTTATATTGATTCCTACTATAATTTGGGGAACATATAATATTCTTTATGGGCAAATGCCCTAAAAATACTCCTACACCATCCGCCCCAGCGACATCCCGGTGAACAACGCCACAAACCCGATACCGTTTTGCATCATTATATTGCCGACAGCGCGCATCCATTGAGTCGAATGAATCAAATGACCGCTTTCTAAGATCAAGGTCGAGAAGGTAGTAAACGCACCGAGAAAACCGATTAAAACAATTGTTCTTATCTCAATTGAGGCAGGCCATTTGTTTTCAAACAGAGCCCATAATAAACCAGCCACAAAACATCCAATAAGATTAACAGCGACAGTCCCCCAAGGAAACGTGCTTCCGTTAAATTTATCAATATATCCGGCCAACCCATACCGAGCTAATGTTCCGACCGCCCCGGCTAATGCCAGCCAGATCAGTTTCTGAATCATCCGATATACTCCTTCGTCCTCAAAAAGAACATGAATGATATATTAAATGCAACACAAAACAGTTGGGCCTTTTATTAATTCTTTTGATATGCGTATTTAATTTTCTTATCTTCTGTCCATGCCACGACTGAACATAAAAGCGCTCGACAAAAATTTCTCCGACACAAAAGTACTCGATAATATCAATATCGAAACACTCGATGGTGAACTGGTTGTGATACTGGGGCCATCGGGATGCGGTAAATCGACATTGTTACGACTAATCGCCGGACTCGAAGATCCCGATGAAGGCGAGATCTGGATCGGTAAAAATAGAGTAGATAATCTCCCGCCCCGCAAACGAAATGTCGCTTTGGTGTTTCAAAACTATGCTCTCTATCCGCATATGACCGTCAAACAGAATCTTGCTTTCCCGCTCAAAGTCGACAAGGTGAATAAAAAAGAGATTCATGAACGAGTTGTAGCGACCGCCACAATGATCGGCTTGTCAGATAGGCTCGACTCCCGCCCGGCAGAATTATCCGGTGGACAAAGGCAAAGAGTCGCGTTGGGCCGGGCGATAATCCGTAAACCTGATTTATATTTACTCGATGAACCACTGTCCAACCTTGATGCCGCTTTACGTAATAAAATGCGTCGTGAATTAGTTGAGATTCAGCGAACACTTGGTACAACAACAGTATATGTCACTCATGACCAAACCGAGGCATTAACGATGGCGGACAGGTTGGTGGTGATAGAAAAAGGTAAAATCAGACAGATTGGGACGGTTGAGGAGATTTATAATAAGCC
Organism: Candidatus Zixiibacteriota bacterium; assembly: GCA_024230695.1. The sequence continues at coordinate 50 of JAAERC010001224.1, read as the reverse complement.
GGCCGATATTTTTGTTGCCTCGTTTGTCGGAACCCCGAAAATAAATATCC
>JAAERC010001223.1 GCA_024230695.1 Candidatus Zixiibacteriota bacterium | reverse complement strand
TGCAAACATTTGTGAGACAGCTTGAGCTTTCAAAAATGTCAACACCAACACCACAATGGGTATATATTGAAGATATTATTGAAATTGCAATTGAGGAAATTCTATTCAATGATGCCCCACTTGCTGAAACTCTCCTTGAAGCCAATAAAAAAATACAGGAGTTGATTAAAACCAAATGATAAAACGACGCTTTTCAGGATACCTGTTTGCGTCGCCCTGGCTTATTACATTTGGCATCTTCTGGATATATCCTCTTTTTTATTCTCTGTATCTGTCTTTTACCGACTACCGATTGATGCACCATTCATACAATTGGGTCGGTTTTGATAATTTTGTCAGATTATTGAGCGATCAAGCCTTTTTATTATCTCTGAAAAATACATTCATTTTTGTTTTTGGAACGATTCCAATCACGACGGTTGTTTCATTAGTACTAGCCTTGTTAATTGAAAGAAATTTTAAGGGTAGAGCTATTTTTAGATCCGGATTTTTCATTCCTTCGATTACATCAATGGTGGTTATCGCTCTTATTTTTACGAATTTATATTCGCGAGGTGGATATTTGTATCTATTAGCCGAAATGATTGGCTTCTCCCCGCCCGCCAATGGTTTTTTATTATCCAATAAGACTGCTTTATATAGCGTTATGGCCATGGATATATGGATGTCGGTCGGATATTATATGTTATTATTTTTGGCCGGGTTAAAATCAATTCCAAAGGAACTGTATGAAGCTGCTGAAGTTGCCGGTGCGGGATTTTTTAGAAAGTTATTTTCCATAACCATTCCATTATTAAAACCGGTAGCGCTTTATATTATTGTTATCAATACAATTAAATCATTTCAGGTTTTTGTAGAGATATTTGTTATGACAAAAGGCAAATATGGAAGTTCCACAGCTGTTTATTATATATATGAATCAGGTCTGAATCGTTTTGAATTTGGTTATGCTTCAGCGGCGGCTTATCTGCTTTTTATGATTATTGCCGCTTTTTCAATTGTTCAATTCAAATTGTTTAGACGGAGAGCAATGTGAAAAATACAATCCGTTATACTGTCCTCAGTTTGATTTTGTTGATAATGATATTTCCATTACTTTGGATGTTCCGGGTGTCTTTTCTACCATCAAATTCAGGATTGAGTCTGCAAAATCTATTTTCTATGACCTGGACATTAAATACGTATCTTGATATCCTTACCGCCGGAAATATGGTTAGATATTTCTTAAATTCAATTATTGTGGGAGTTATCGTTACGGTTGGTAACATATTTTTTTGTTTTTTGACAGGATATGCTTTTGCCCGTTATCAATTTATCGGCAAGAATTTCTGGTTTTATTCAGTGATATTTGTTTTAATGATTCCCGCTCACATAATTATAATCCCACTTTATCTGCTTATA
>JAAERC010001222.1 GCA_024230695.1 Candidatus Zixiibacteriota bacterium | reverse complement strand
TATAGCCATCATTATATGCCCATTATCGCCGGTTTCATCCTGCTTACTCTCTACATATTGATAAAATTGATTGCGATATTCATTAATTGCGTCTTCATAACGATTTTTTACCCTGATATCAGTTCCGGCCAGCGCCATCGCTCCAAGTTGATAAGCAGAGGCGGGGGAAAATCGGGACAAAACAAAGGCCAATTTCTCCTGTGCGGATTTCCTTTGCCTTAAGTCCTCCTGAAGCCTAAGTCCATACTGGTCAATATCTTTCTCGATTTCCTTTCGCAAAGAATCCATCCTCTCCATATTTGCCCAGAGAGCTTCATCGCTTATTGGCTCTCCCTCTTCCGAACTAACACTATTATCCTCCCAATTATTTTCCATATCCTGATAAAATTCTTCCCACCTGCCTTTTGAGTAACCGCTTATCTGACCATCGATTTCCGCAATTCTGGGAACATTGATAATATTTCCCGCCGCCATCACTCCGGCCCGGGGAATAATCATGATAAATATCACCCAAACCACCAAAGACATCAAAAATGATACTGCCGACCGTTTGGTTACCGATGAAATAAATACCCCAAGAATAATAAAACAGGTAAACAACAATAGCGATAATGATAGAAAAAGACCGATTCTGAACCAATGATCCATACTTAACGGAATTTTATAAAATAATATCAACAACAACCCCAGAAGAATAGGAATACAAATCGGGATCACTAACCCCAGCCAGGAACCAATTGCTTTGGCAATAAGATATTGCGCTCTGGAAACTGAATTTGAAAATACTAATTTTAAGGTTCCATCTTCCCTTTCACCATTTATGGCATTAAAGGTAAACAGAACCGCAAAAAGGGTCAGCACAAACTGCACAATAAAGGCAAAATCAATAAAACGAAAGATTGCATAAATCGGGTCATCCGAATAAGCGCTATTTTTCAGTTTGGCACTTCTTTCCCCGGAAACACCCGACCAGCGACCGATATCATAATCTAATCCCGATACAAAAATCTGCATCGGATCGGGTGCCCGATATACTTTAGTACTCATCCGACCCCATGATGTGCTCTGCCGGAGTTCTTGATCGACCAGTTCGGTATTTGCCTCATATCGGCTTACCATTGTCTTATATTCCGATATCCCGGTAAATAATGATACCAATATCAGTACAGAACAAACGGCAAAGGTCCCAACAAATTTGGGACTAAGGATAATAGCCCTTAACTCTTTTTGAATCAATGTAATAAACATACCGCTTCTCCTATCTGACATCATATCTGACAAAGGCAACAAACGCCCCGGCAAAAAAGATCAGGTTAAAAAATAATAATAATCCCATATCAACAATCGCCGCCTGAACCGATTCTCC
>JAAERC010001221.1 GCA_024230695.1 Candidatus Zixiibacteriota bacterium | reverse complement strand
TTGACCCATATCAACAACGATAAAAAGCATACACATAATTACTGACGGGACTGCCAAAAACTCTCCAAGGATCGTCAGTTTTGAAAACACCTTAAAATTATGAAGATAATATGGAAGAACCACCATTACCGCCGATGCGGCTACACCAACCAAAAAGGTGAATTGGGCGATATAAAAGCCCCATGATACATCACGGCTCAGACCGGTAACGGTCAGACCCTGATCCAACTGCCGGAGGTAGGCTATTGCTCCAGTGCCAATCAACATCATCACAAAGGCGAGCCACCCCCAATATCTTTTATCACCAGTTATTGCCTTTTCTAACATAGGTACCTCACACTAAGTAATAAATTTGAGGGTTAGTTCCCAGACCCGGTTTCCGACGTAAGCTATGTCGAGCTTTTAAAATCTGTCTGATTTCCGATTCGGGATCGTTAATATTTCCAAAAGTTAATGCCTTTTCAGGGCAAATATCTACACAAGCCGGAAGAAGTCCATCAACCAGACGTTCGGCGCAGAAATTACATTTTTCTACAACACCTTTAGTTCTGGTTGGATATTCTGAATTGACTTCTTTTATATGAGGACGCGGGTCCTTGAAATTGAAACTTCGCGATCCATAAGGACATCCGGCGATACAATACCGGCAACCGATACAGCGGTGCATATCCATCATCACGATTCCATCCTCACGTTGCCAGGTTGACCCAGTCGGACAAACCTTAACACAGGCTGGATTCTCACAATGATTACAAAGGACAACTGCCGGAGCATCTTTGATATTATCTTCAAGAAGATCATGATGCTGATTAGGAAAGGCCGCTTCAAAGTTTTCTTTCCATATCCATTTCACTTCTTCTTTAGCATTACCAATGTCAGGTACGTTATGAATCTTGTGACAGATCTTGGTGCATTCGACACATCCTTCATTCTGCCTGCATTTTTGCATATCTATGGCCATTGCCAGTCTCTTGACCGCCTTAGAACCAGGTTCAATAGGATCATGTCCGGCTGGCGAAGTACTAAATACATTTTTCCCCAGCGTGGTAAGGGTCGTTAGTCCGGCAATAGTCAGAAATTTACGTCTATCTATTCCCATTATAATTCCTCCTTTGGCGCAACATGACAGTTCCAGCAATTTGCGTCTTCAACGGCCATGTAATTGTGACACTTATCACAGAACTCGGCTTTGTTGGAGTGGCAGTCCATGCAGGTATTAGACAGGCTCTTTTTATATTCTTGTCCATTGGGAGAAATAAATTTCCGTTCTCCATCCCTTACTACCGAGTGTCGCCAATCATTAAGAAGGTCCATATGCGATGACCGCATAAAGTCGGTCGGCATCACACAAACATCTTTGCCCGGAGTATCCTTGGTCAGGATAACCGGGTCAGGAAGATAATCTGCCTGTCCGGTTGCCTGGCTGTACCAAAAAGGACTGGTGGCCAGAACCAGGAAGATCAGGATTCCGAGAATAATTTTACCGGCATTATACATTTGTTTCTTCCTCCTTTCCGGCAGTTTCAGTGCCAACAAATGGTTCACCGCGCATATCAGTGCGGTCTTTTTTCTCACCTTTCATCACCAGTGCATTTCCAACCAGTTCATGAACGGCGCCAATGCCAACTTCGGGAACCCAGTATTCCATCAGTGGTGCAAGCGTTGCTTTATCAATGGCGCAGATAGTGGCGAGTAGATTAACATTATGTTTATCATGCACATACTGAACGGCATTAGCCCGAGGCATCCCGCCGCGCATACGCATTTCAAAATTCTCATCAGTTCCAATTCCGGAACCGCTACCGCAACAGAATGTCTGCTCTCTGATTGTATTCTCTGGCATCTCAAAAAAGTGATTGCAGGCTCCGTTTATTACTTCGCGCGGTTCATCAAGAAGTCCCATCGCCCGTGCCGGGTTACAGGAATCGTGATAAGTAACACGCCACTGATCATTACGGCTCTTGTCTAATTTGATTTTATTATGTTTGATCAAATCAGCCGTGAATTCACAGATATGAACCATCTTGGTTGATTTGGCATTTTCAAATTTGGTCCCGGTTATTGGTGAAACTGGTTCTTCCATAAAATCAGCCGGTCCATTCATAGTATCCATATACTGATGAAGCACCCGCCACATATGACCACACTCACCGCCCAGGATCCATTTTACTCCAAGCCGTTTGGCTTCATTATATATTTTTCCATTCAGTCTTTTCATTAATTCGTTAGAATGGAAAAGACCAAAATTACCACCTTCGGAGGCATAAGCGCTAAGGGTATAATCAAGCCCTATCTCATGGAAGAGAGCCAAATATCCGAGAAGTCCGAAATAATGCGGGTCGCCGAAATAGTCCGCCGATGGAATCACAAATAAGATCTCGGCACCTTTTTTATTGATTGGAGCATCAACCCGAATACCGGTGATATCTTCCAAATCATCAACAGCAAAATCAATGCTGTCTTTAAAACCATGCGGCTGAATACCTAGATGGTTTCCAGTGCGGTGACAGTTGGCTACCGGGGTTCCGATCCAGTCAATATTAAGACCAACCAGATTAAGTAACTCACGTGCCATCATCGTGACTTCAGCGGTATCAATACCATACGGGCAAAAAACTGAACAGCGACGACACTCGGTGCATTGGAAGAAATAATAAAACCATTCTTTAATCACATCAACTGTCATTTTTCTGCCGCCGGCTAGACTTCCAAATATTTTTCCAGCCGCTGTAAAATCATTGCGATACACTGAACGAAGAAGTTCGGCTCTCAGGACAGGCATATTTTTGGGATCACCGGAACCGATAAAGAAATGACATTTGTCGGCGCAGGCTCCGCATCGAACACAGATATCCATAAATATCTTAAACGAACGATATTTATCAAGCCGCTCTTTTAATCCTTCAAATATTATTTTCTGCCAGTTATCCGGGAGTTTCCAATCTTCATCAGCCGGACTCCATTTTCGTGGAAATGGCATTCCAATATATTCAGCGCTTTTGGGAACTACCTGATAGTTCCAGTTGCCGCGCTTCTTCTCAAAATCAATTTTTGCGTCCATCCAATCCTTTTTACCAGGATTGAAATCTATTTGGACCAGTTTTTCCGGAGTTGGTCTATCTGCCATAATTATTCCTTCTCCAATGGTAATCCGGATGCTTTTATAACATCCTTGAACTCTTCTTCCCAGTCTTCATAAGAATGGGTATCAACGGGATAGTTCCAGGGGTTGATATGGCGTTTCATACGGTTATCATTTTTCATATTTCTGGTCGGGCTCATAAAAACACCAGCCATATGCATCAACTTACTCATCGGGAAATAAATCAACAGAACAGATATCAAGAACAGATGAATAAAAAAGATTGCTCCGATACCTTCTGGCACAACTGGATTGAAATTTACCAGTCCCATAACCAGCTCTTTGACCTTAATAATATCTACCCTCATTGATGTATATCGCATCAAACCGCCAGTGATCGTAATTGCCATGATCAGGAAAAGCGGGAAGTAGTCAGATATCAGCGAGATATAATTTATCTGCGGGATAAGTGCTCTTCTTAAATAGAGGTAGGTAACTGATGATATCAGTGCCACACCAGTCATATAAAGAACCGGAACGCCGATTTCTACAATACCATCCAGGCTCTGAATAAGAAGAATAAATTCCGGAACCGGTTCGAAGAAAAATCTTAAATGCCGAATAATGACAATAAGAAATGACCAGTGAAATACCAGCCCTGCCAGCCAGAGCCATTTGTTTTCACCATAAACAATTTGGGGACCATCTTTCAGGCTCATCTTTGTGTTTCTAAATAACGAGCGAAAGAATAAAACCTCCAATGCCATACGTCCTATTACTCCCAGAGTAGTATGCGGGCTTTCCAGCTTACTGTTTTTAATCCAGGGAAGAGATTTTCCCTGTCCGCATGTTGTTGTAATATTAAATGGTACAGGAGACTTGGCCCATTTGATAATCCTGTAGGTAACGCCAAATATAAACGCTACCGCAGCAATATAGGGGAGAACCACACCAAAAAATGTAAACATATTGGCGATCGTTCCCAGATAAGCAAGGCTTATCAGAATGATTACTGCAAAGAAGGAATACAGGGCTTTCATCTAATGTAAACTCCCTTCTCAATATAGTTAGTTATTATGTTCAAATTTTATTCCTTACCGTTTTTGCTTTTTGGAACTCGATCCATATTTACAAAACTGTATTTCTTTTTTATTTCATTAATTTTTATTTGCGATATCCGTTCGCGGTTGTACATATATATATCAAAAGCCATAAGAATTACTTTGTCTATCCGTGCAAAAACATTCAGGATATCACTATTCGGGATATCTTTAAATTCCTCTGAATTTATCTCATCATCAATAACCTGTTTCAATAAATTTATAAATGACACGGCTTCCGATGCGGAAAATTCCTGAATAGATCGTATCTTAATAATTTTTTCAAGACTTTTTTCTAAAATAGCCAAATCCATATCACCAAGGATTTGAGATAATATCAATTCACTTTCGCTTTTGGTTTTAGTTCCAACCGGATTATGAAAAGGGTTGTCATTTTCGGTAAAGAATCTGGCACCTTCAAATTGATAGCCATCTAAGATTGATTTAATCCATTTATCAAGGATTATATCTTTCCTGGAAAGGAGGGAATTTATAAGTTTAGATTCCATGATATCCTCCAACAGCTACCATTACAAACTCCAAAGTTTGTGAACTTGTTCACAAGTGACAAGGTAAAAAAAAAGTATCTTTAGTCAACCGAAATCTTAAATATTTTTAAATATATTCTATTTGCCTAATAATTAATATCGGTTGTCTAACAGTCTGTTAGCCGGAAAGACGAATATATTCTTCTAAGAAAAATTAAATATTTGGAGATAAGGGATTTATAATCGTAAACATAAAAAAATCCGGAGAAGTTTGATAACATCTCCGGATTAGTAAAAAATCTAAAATGAATTATACACAACCTGTCGGTTTAGCCAAACCAGCGACTTTACATGCGCCTTTAGCCGGACCTGATGGAAACATTTCATATACTTTCTTTAGAGGGAAACCAGTCTCTTTACAGAGTTTCCGAATCATTGGAGCGATTCCGAATTTGGCATAATAATCTCTAAGATAATTGATCAGTTTCCAATGATCTTCTGATAATTCGTCAACACCTTCAGTTGAGGCCAGAGCATGTGCCACTTTTTCATTCCATTGTTCCGGCTCTTCCATGAATCCATCTTCGTCGACATCAATTTTAACGTCGCCTTGTTCAAATATTGCCATTGTATCTCCTCGGTTAATTAAATTTAACTACCAATTATAACTTCTATTTTAGCGCATGTCAATATATCCGCAAGGACAATTCTCTGCGCATTTTTTACATCCAGTACAAAATTCCAATTTAAATGTGTATGGAATACCTTTTTCAAGCGGTTTGATAACGGCGTTATCCTGACAATAACTCCAGCAAGTGGTGCACTCGAAACAGAAACCGCAACTCATACACCGTTTGCTTTCACCGATAGCTTCATCTTCGGTAAACGTACTCATTATCTCGACTTCAAGTGATTTTAAGGCATCATCCGGAGATAATTCCTTTACCGGCGTCGGCTGAGCTTCCTCATAAAAGCCAAGTTTCATTTTATCTGTTTTGATGATTGTTGGAGTTTCTTCCGCTTTCATCTCTTCGCCGCCGAATTTTTCATCAATCGCCTCGGCTGCACGACGACCATGATAAATGGCATCGAT
>JAAERC010001220.1 GCA_024230695.1 Candidatus Zixiibacteriota bacterium | reverse complement strand
TTTTGTTAAGTAGCCATTGATTTTCCATTTAAGCGCTTCGTTTATGTCTGCAACATCATGTGATGCTGTTGTAATAATAACAGGTAAGTCGCTAATATGATTATTGCTATTCCGAATCTGCTTCAGTAGTTCAAATCCATTCATTTCTGGCATCATCAGGTCTGATATGACCAAATCAAATTGAGCTTTCTGCATTTTCTCCCATGCCAATTTTCCGTTTTCAGCACCGGTAACATTTTTAAAACCGATGTTGACAAGAATTTTCATCAAAATCTCTCTCATGCCATTATTGTCTTCAACGATGAGTATTCTGGCTTTTTTCATGACTTGATGTTGAATTTAATTGTGAATTTGGTTCCGTTCGTGTTGTCTAGGTCTATTGACCCGTCCAGTTGGTTTTCTACCAGTGAAAGAACGAGTTTAAGCCCTAAAGTGCTGGAGTTTTTCCAGTCAAAATCATCCGTTATCCCAAGGCCATTAGCCTATTCACAATCGCCTTTCATTGCGTCGTCTCTTTTGTGATCTTGTCGATAACTTTTCTGAATATTTT
>JAAERC010001219.1 GCA_024230695.1 Candidatus Zixiibacteriota bacterium | reverse complement strand
GTTGCCCCTTACTACGATATACTCAAAGACCTTGACTGCGAAGTTATCGGAATTGATTATCGGACAAAACTTAGTCAGGCGAAAGCGGCTCTGCCTAATAAGGCAGTACAAGGAAATCTTGATCCAACCATATTATTTGGAACACCGGAGCATGTCAAAGAAAAAACCTTGCAGATTTTGGATTCATTGGATAATCATGACAATTTGATTTTTAATCTGGGGCATGGGATTTTACCGGAAACACCAATTGAATCGGTACAAGCATTAGTTGATATGGTCCATAATTATCGAGATAAAGTATGAATAGCAATTCAAAATCGACTATGGTTCCAATTGAGATGCTCCGTAAGTACGACCGCCCGGGTCCGCGATATACAAGTTACCCAACAGTCCCAGTTTGGAGCGACCAGGTAGGAATAGAGCAGTATCAAATGGCTTTGAAAGAATCCTCAACCAAAACAGATAAACCTCTGGCGATTTATTGTCATATTCCATTTTGTCGTAAGCGATGTTACTACTGCGGATGCAATACGACAGTCAGCGAGCAACCTAATGTCGTGGACAACTATTTGAAATGCCTTTTTAATGAGATGACTCAAACTGCCGAGTTATTAGGCAATCGAAAAAATATCAGTCAGCTTCATTTTGGCGGAGGTACTCCAACCTATTTGAATATTGAAGAATTTGGCAGAGTGATGGATACTATTGAGGGCCTTTTTGCTTTTGAAAAAAATAGCGAAAAATCAATTGAGATCGACCCCCGTGTAACATCGAATGAACAGCTGGAATTTCTGGCCGAACGCGGATTTAACAGAGTTTCGTTGGGGGTGCAGGATTTTGACTGCGATGTACAAGAAGCAATTGGCCGCGAACAGTCGATTGATATTGTCAAAGAAAAAGTGAATGTTTGTCGATCGCTTGGCTTTAAGGGAATTAACTTTGATTTGATTTATGGTTTGCCGCTTCAAACCCCGAAAAGTTTTACAGAAACATTAAAGAAAACAATCGACCTGAGACCGGATCGTCTTGCTGTTTATTCATTTGCCTACTTGCCAAAAATGCGCGCCAATCAGGCAAAAATAAACGCCGAGGAACTTCCTCCTGCTGAAAAAAAATATGAACTGTTTTCTCTTGCAGTTGAACTGTTTACCGGTGCCGGATATAACCAGATAGGCATGGATCATTTTGCTTTACCGGAAGATGAACTTTCTACCGCGCAAAACGATGGCCGGCTTTTCCGTAATTTTATGGGCTATACTGTGCAGGCATCTGATGAGATGATCGGGTTTGGGATGTCATCGATTGGATATATTTGCAATACGTTTTTTCAAAATATTTCGACTTTGAACAAATACCAGAAATCTGTTAAAGAACTTGACTGGGCGATATTCCGGGGTAAAAAATTAAATGATGATGATCTGATTCGTCAGTATTTGATTACCCAACTGATGTGCAACTTCAAACTTAAGTTTGAGAGTTTAAAAGAATGCTTTGGTATCGAATATTCTGAATATTTCAAAAACGAGGATACACGTCTTGATGAGTTTATAAATGATGGCTTTTTGAAACGAATCAAAAACGGTCTCGAAGTTACACCGGTTGGAAGAACCTTTGTAAGAAATATCGCGATGGTTTATGACACCTATCTGACCAAACCAGATTCGAAAGGGACAACATTTTCACGGACGATCTAAATGAGTATAGAGTCGGATAAAAAAATATGTGTGATTCTTCTGGCCATGGGCGGGCCCGATAGCACCGACGATATCCCCAAATATTTGTATAATATATTTTCAGACAGAGCTTTGATCAAACTGCCCGGTGGACCTCTTTTTCAAAAACCGCTGGCAAAAATAATTTCATTGGCCCGTTCATCCAAAGTAAAGGCACGATACAATCTAATTGGCGGCGGTTCGCCGTTACTAAGCTGGACACAAAAACAGGCGGCCCAAATCGAGGGGATACTATCCCCCTCAGTCTCCGAAATAAAATGTGTCGTAGCAATGCGGTATTTTGAGCCGTATATAAAAACTATCTTAGAAGAGTTAGATAATAATAAATATGACCATATTATATTTCTACCGATGTATCCCCAATACAGCAAAGCCACGACCGGGTCTTGTTTTGACGAGATCAAACAGATACCAAATGACAATAACTGCAATTATTCATTTATAAAAGATTTTCACTCTGACGAAAACTATATTTCTCTTCTTCGAGAATATATCGACATTAACAAAAAAGAAAATGAAGTTCTGCTTTTTTCGGCGCATGCTTTACCGCAGGAGTTTGTTGATGCCGGTGACCCATATGTTGAACAGATCAAGACTACGGCTATGTTAGCGGCTGAT
>JAAERC010001218.1 GCA_024230695.1 Candidatus Zixiibacteriota bacterium | reverse complement strand
ATTTATACAATTTGTCAAAGTTATAAAAATTCTCTCATATTTTGATTTTTTTTAAAAAAATCTACATCATACTTCTATTTAAGAAAAACACCTACTTCGCGTTTAACATTGGCATCCTTTATTAATAATACATTTTAAAAATATGATCTTAGCATCGCCGGCTAACATAAATTAAAGCTGATAACTCAGCTTGTTTTTTTTTAATATGGCATCATGTTTTATATCCTGCCCAAGGGTATATAAAAACACCTTTTGCACAAAAGTGCAAACATCCTTAAAAACTTGTAATTTATAATAGAGTGCCATAAAGCTCTCAAAAAAAATTGACCGCTACGCGCTTAAATTAGTAAACAGCTAAAAAGCCCGAATAGCACGCGTTCTATTACCACCAGTGTACCACTTCCCGTAGGTCTGCTGAGTGCCAGTTCGGAAGACCTGTTCCCAAGCATTACCAACGTCATGCTCGGTAGAAGTCCAATAGGATATATCAGCGTTCACTATAAAACCGCCAACCACATCTTTTTGTACGTATAATAAGCTAAGCTCATGTTTTGAGGGTAAGTACCAGTCGTCGTAATACTCTGGCGGAGTAGTAAGAGTAGTAACGCTGTAATTAGCACATCTATCAACTGCATAATCAGCTGCCCCTTGCTTAGCAATAATTGAGTCTGTATTTGACATTCCTGCATATACGCCATCTGCTGTTGCATCTGTTGTTATAGTATTATCCCCCCATGATACTTTGCCTGGTAGGTCGGAGGTGGCGGCTATTAAACCGTGAATCCCTGAATCATCCAGCCAAAATATAATACCCCCTCCGTACTCGTCGCCAATGCTTAATCCAACAGTTACGGGGATTTCGTCTCGTAAATCCGCTATTGAATCGTTTAATGCGGGGGTGAATATTTGTGTTATTGAATCGTTAAATGCCTTGCGAATTTGTTTTGTTGAATCGGTCAAATCATTCTCGCGAAAAGATGCCATTGAATCCCTCAATGCGATGCGAAAATCGTTTATTGAATCACTCACCTCCTCGCGAAAATCTGCCATTGAATCTTTCAGTGCGAGATGAAAATTGTCGTATGCTGAATCTATCAATGCGGAGCGAAAATTTACTATTGAATCGTCCAGTACGATATGAAAATCGTATGCTGAATCTATCAATGCGATGCGAAAACCGTCTATTGAATCGGTCAATACCTTTATTGAATCATCGCTAAAATTAGCTTTTGTTGCATAATCGTCCATGGCCTGGTCGCCTGTGTTAATGCCTAAAAGATTAGCCAAATTGGTACTATCCTCTTGCGTAATAGAGAATGCAAGACTGTTTGTAAAGACAGGGTCGCTCTCTGTATAAACAACAGGTCTGCTATTCCAGAATGTTATATCATCTAATAATATATCTCCTGCTGGTGAGTTTTGAGCTAAATAGTCATCTTCATTATCAGTATACCGAGTCCAAACATCCTTCCATTCTTCAATATTATCCTCTGTAATACTTGATGAAGGATGAGCTAAAAATATAGGGTCGGTTTCTGTAAATTCATCTAATTTGCTATTCCAGTATGTGGTATCAGTTT
>JAAERC010001217.1 GCA_024230695.1 Candidatus Zixiibacteriota bacterium | reverse complement strand
GATTCGCCCGGTACCGGATAAGACCTCCTTGGCCTTAGCGATATCCATATTATAATTGTCGGCGAACCGTTTAATCCATTTTTCGGTATCCTCCGGCAAAACTTCAATCTTTTCGTCAGTCATTATCTTATTTGTCAATAGCGACCAGCGGATGCCATTTACTGCCATCGGACGATACTGTTCCCGACTGTTCTCGTCAACTTCCTGTTTTTGCTTCTTGAACTCTTCCATCATACTGTCGAGATAGTTTTCAACCATACCATTGGGCACATCAAACTGGTTTTTATCTAAAAATTGCCGCTGGATCTCATTTGATTGCCATTTCTCCTGATCAGCGTTTTTCTGCTTACCAAGATCCTCACGAACCTTCAGTTTTAACTCAAGCATCGTGGCGATTTTTTCATCTACTGTTGATGCAAAAGCATCTGTCAATTCCGGCAGGATTCTTTCTTTGACTTCTTTGACCTTACAGAGATACTTGATAGCTTTGCCAGCCAACACTTTATTATTATAATCTTCCGGATATTTTACTTCGACTTCTTTTTCCTCGCCGACTTTGAGTCCCGGAAGATGTTCCTTAAACTCGACCACGGTCAAATCTGAGGAAAGATCAATATCAACATCGTCAAATTTTTCAGCATCAAGGACCTTTTCCTCATCGGCTGTTTTTTCAATATCTATTTTGATAACATCTT
>JAAERC010001216.1 GCA_024230695.1 Candidatus Zixiibacteriota bacterium | reverse complement strand
TCCGAGTATCCTGGCTCAGGAAAGTGCCTCTATTTCTGCAACCGCAACGGTTTTGCCGGCAATGTCTGTAACCGGTGATAACAATTTGATCTTTGGTACGGTTCTTCCCGATGTAACCAAATCGGTCGATAAGGCCACCTCCGGGTTTGCCGGAGCGTTTCATATTCAGGGTAATAATAACGCTGAGGTGTCAATTGATTTTACTCTTCCTACGGATCTTTATACCGCTGATTCATCGGCAACAATGCCAATTGTATTTGTTGATACTGATGCCTCATACGATGATGAAACCGGTGCCGGTCAATCCTCACCGACTGGGGTCATAGATCCCCGTGGATTAACAACCTTGGATCTGGGCGCAAGCGGTTCAATGGATGTCTGGCTTGGCGGTGCGGTTCAGCCATCGTTAACACAAACAGGCGGTGATTATTCGGCCGATGTTACTATTTCAATAACATATACAGGTAACTAACTGTTGGAATTTTGAACTTTTTTCTACATAGCCGGCTCTTAACCGGCTCTATCATTGATTTTGCTTGACTTTTTTGCCCTTTTGGGTATTTTTCTGATGTACTTATCATATCAGATTGGATACCAGAAATGGCTCAAAAGTTTTTATTATATTTTATTTCGTTTCTCATATTTATTTTTGCTGTTTCATATTCCGAATCGGTCGTGTCAGCCAATATCCGGGTTTCAGCCACAGTTGCGCAACCAATTGGTATGACTAGTCATTTAATGCCTGAGATTATCAATAACGAGGTTAATGAAAAATATATCAGACCCGGCAATCAATCCACGACCCAATTACTTCTCAGAATACCCCACAACCAGTCTGCTATCTGTATCATTGAAACAATAGCTGGAAAACAACATTACTATCCTCTCTCAGAGGATCTTCTCTCTATGGCTTCACTGTGTGACCAATTATATATCACATCAGAGATTGATCAAATTACTATTATTTATACCGAAAATTAGAATGGCCCTTAAATTAATTTCGATGTTGACATCATTATATAAATTTTAATAGTTTAAGTTATGACTCTTTTTGATAAAACCAGTGGCCGCCTTCTTACCTTGAGTGTTTTACTTTTTCTGATATTATCGACTGATTTTGCCGTTGCTCAGGTTAGCGGCGTCTCAGTAGTCAATGATTTGACTTTTGGAGGTGTCCTGGCCGGTGTTCCCAAAAAAGTGGATAAAGCCACGCCAGGTGGTGCGGCCGAGTATCTTGTTACCGGTATTGCGGGCTCTGATGTAACAATCGAATTTGCTCTCCCGACTTACATGAATGACGGCACTTATAATATGCAGATGATCTTTAACAATACTGATTGCGCTATGGACTCCAGTTCCAGCCCGGATCAAACCAGTCCCGATTATGACAATCTTGATCC
>JAAERC010001215.1 GCA_024230695.1 Candidatus Zixiibacteriota bacterium | reverse complement strand
GAAGAAGCAAGGTATATTGGAATTGATTATATTACCGAGTCTGATTCGGCCCTGATGACATACGCCGGAAGAATATTACGTCGTGATCTCGATTTTTCACCATATTTTGAAATAGTTCTTTTTGACAAGTTTTTCCTGAAACATCTCGAACTTGACGCAATGACTATCTCGGCATGGAAATGGCTGGGGACAAAGTATCTGGTCAAACTGGAAACCGAATTCCCGCGAAGTAATATTCGACTGAGGTATCGACTTTATGATGTTGACACCAAAAAGGAAATTAAAAAAGGTACCTTTGAATCCCATAAAAATGAATATCGAACTGCCGTGCATGATATGGCCAACGAAATAGTCAGATCCCTCACGGGTGATAGAAGTGTCTATCGGACCAAAGTCGTCTATGTGAAAAAAATCGATGATGCCAAAGAACTGTTTATTGCTGATTATGACGGCCAGAACGAGTTTCAATTAACTAATAACAATTCTATTAACATCTCCCCCACTTTTTCGCCTGACGGTGACTATGTATATTTTACAAGTTACAAAGATGGTGACCCGAAAATCTATAAATTGAAACTTAAAGATAATTCGGTGGAACTATTAGCCGAATATCCCGGACTTAACATAGCTCCGGCAGTTTCACCCGATGGCAAAAAAATCGCGTGTGTTTTATCCAAAGATGGAAACTCAGAGATATATTTACTTAATAAAAATGGACGTGTTGAAAAACGGTTGACCCAAAGCTGGGCAATTGAATCATCGCCAACCTGGTCACCTGATGGTAAATCTATTGCCTTTTCGTCAGATAGAACCGGCGCGCCCCAGATCTACATTATGGATGCTGACGGAAAAAACATGAGGCGGTTAACATTTGTCGGCAGTTACAACGATTCGCCAAACTGGTCACCAAAAGGGGATAAAATTACTTTTGTCAGTCGTGCCGGAGGATTCACCATCTGTACTGTTGACACAACCGGTCGGAATCATCAGGTTCTCGCAATTTATGGTAACAATGAAAACCCGCATTATTCACCCGACGGCAACCATATAATATTCTCATCAAACCGGCTTGGTCCTAATGAGATTTATACAATGGATCTGTTTGGCAACAACCAACGTCGAATGACCGTCAGGGGCGGGATGTCAAACCCGACCTGGGCACCAT
>JAAERC010001214.1 GCA_024230695.1 Candidatus Zixiibacteriota bacterium | reverse complement strand
CTGTTGTCGATGGCTGTGTTTGATAAACTGCTTTCCTTTTTTTCTCCCGATGCAACTCGTCCCCGGATGCTTCTCCAAGAATTGCAAAATAAAACGGTTTGATAACTATTGGTGCAAAAGCAATATGCAGAATAATACCCGGTAAATACTTCGAAACACCAAGAGTTAAGGCCGCCGTAAATCCTACATCATACATTATGGAAAGCATAACGCCAAAAACTGTGCCTAAAACGATCCGACATAAAAATGTTAATCCTGCCCCCTGAAACAATTGAAAAAGATTCGAACCAGGGCGCATAATAAAGAAAACAACCCCATAATAAAGGACTTCAAATAAGGCGTAGGCAAATGATCCCGAGATAAGTTCTGTTCCCAGCTTGGCTGGAAAAACAACCATTGGAATCACAATCAATACGCTGGAAATCAACAGCATTAAACGGCTATCTTTTGGAGATACGGTCATGATTGTACCCCTGACTTGCTAACTGAACTATCCAACTTATCAAGAAGGGCGTTCATACGTAATTTAAGTGTGCCCAAATTTATCTGCGAATTTGCTTTTATCAATAACAAACAGTTTTCGATAGGAACCATATTGATAATAAGATTTTCGCCTTCAATTAATAAATTTTCATATTTGCCAAAAACAGATGAGTCCATTAATGTCTGGATAGATTGTTCAATATCTTTAGCCAAAGCTCCAAACAAATCAGATCCCTGATTATCAATCCATCTCGATTCGGCCACCATACCATCATTATTTATAAGTAAAGCTCCCTCAACACCGCTAATCTCAGATAAAGTATCAACCAATTCCTTATGATTGATGAGATCCTCATTATTTTCCGGGACAATTTGTTCAACACTCTCATCTGATTGAACTGGCTCTTCATTTATCTCTACGGCCGCACTAACCTCATGCTTTTTGGCCACCTCTAAAAGATCAAGGACCTGTTTATTAGCCGGATCATTTTTACGCAACTCATCAAGAAGCTTGGTTGCCTGAGCCATGTCATTCTTATTAATATAGATTTCGGCCAAAAGTAAATCAGTGGCATGACTGTTACCTTCAATGTCAATAGTCTTCTTGGCTTCAATTTCGGCCCAGTCATACATCCCTTTGTCAACATTGATCCGAGCCATCACCATATGCGCCGAACCATAATCAGGATGAATTCTTAATCCTGATTGGCATACTCTAAATGCCAAATCAAGATCACCTTTTTTGCGGTAGGCTTCCGCCAAAGCCGCAAAAATCTGTGAATTTGGATTTGCATCCAGTAATTTATTGCACTTAGATATTCTATCTTCTATTTCGGCCAAATCGATCATTTTACCCAATTCTCCGCTTTGGTAACGTTTTAGAAATCAATACTTTACCATCGCATAAAAAACACATTTTTGTAATTATAACCGCCATTTAAAGTTAAGTCAATCAAATAAATTATGCCAGAGTTCTTTTAGTTTGAAATATACCAATCAACCAGGTCACGGTCATCAATAGATAAAAAACCGTCGCAACATACTCAGGGACAACAAATAAGTTAATCATTCCACTTAAGACCATTAATCTGGCGAGTAATAAAAATACAAATCCAAGCGTAAACATCTGCCAGCCTTTTGACATCAAACCGCCTCTGACCAATGACATAATTTTCATTGACCACAATAAACAGACAACAATACAAGCTATTAAAACCATATCCGCTATGCCTGAAATTGAAAACAGCACTTCTGTATTAACAGCCGCGTTTGCCGTTTGAGTACATATAAGGCCTATTAGTAATACACTTGATAATATATTTTTTATTTTATTCATCATTATGCGCCTTTCATCAGGTTAACAACCATTGCGGCTTTACGAATTGATTT
>JAAERC010001213.1 GCA_024230695.1 Candidatus Zixiibacteriota bacterium | reverse complement strand
GAGATGTTTCTGAATATAAATCTGGATATGCAGTATCCGTTGTTCGTAATATTCGCGTGTCACAGTCATCGGTTTAACCTCCGTTGCCAGTATTATAAGCATCATCAAATCCCCCCGCTTGATATTTTTTGCTGTTTTTATAACAAAATAATATAGAACCGATTATTACTTAGCGGATTTTTGATATGACGTAGAGTCGCATTTTTCTGCGTTGCACTACCGGGTGCGGCGATCCGGCAGTATAAAAGGTAATTATAAGTATAGCTACTTTTCTTTGACCAATTCAATCTCAAGATTAATCTCGACATCGTTGCCAACGATAAGTGAACCATCTTTCATTTTATTCTCCCATGCTATATTAAAGTCCTGGCGGTTGATAACGGTGTGAGCGGTGAATCCGGCTCGAGTATCACCCATAAATTCGGCTGCTCCGTTAAAAGTACAATCCAACGTTACTTCTTTGGTGACGCCTTTGATTGTAAGATCACCGGTCATTTTGAATTTATCACCCTTCGTCTTGGAAATCTTCTTCGATAAAAAAGTCATCGTCGGAAACTTTTCGACGTTAAAGAAGTCGACTGAGCGAAGATGATCATCGCGCTTGGAATTGTCAGTATTGATAGACGACATTTGGATAGTGACCTCAGCCTTCCCTTTCTCGAAATTCTTCCCATCAAACATCACAAAGCCGGAATAATCATCAAATTTCCCGGTTGTTTTTGAGATCACGAGATGTTTAACCGAGAAGCTGATAGTGGAATGCGGCACGTCGAAATTCCATTTTTGAGCAAATGAAACACTTGTTAGAAGCATAAGAATTATAAAGGTGGTTGTTATTCGTTTTAACATGGCTTGACCTCCATTATTTAGGGTTATTATAAATTCAAGAACTATATTCATATATTTATAGTTCCATCACCTGATAAATATAGCTGGTTAGATGCCGGATTAAATGAGCTAAAGGCTCTTAAAAATATCATCAATAGCGCCGATCCCGACACATTAAAACAATTAAAACATTTGCTTAATATGATTTTGGGTGATTAATTATTAGTGTTTACAACGTGTTCATTTTGCATTTGAACCACCATAGTTATTTGATTGATGCTGTTGGAGGAATAAATAATGGCGGATAAAAAGAAAATTCTGATAGTCGATGACGAACCTGATATAGTAAAGTGGCTTACCGCGCTTTTTGAGGATAACGGATACGAAACTATTTCGGCTGAAAACGGTCAGGAAGGTTTTGAAAAAGCTGAAAAAGAGATTCCAGACCTGATTACTCTTGATATCACCATGGACACTGAATCGGGTGTAAGGATGTACAGAAATCTTTATGAATCTCAAGTCACATCGAAGATTCCGGTAATAATTTTAACTGGAGTAACATCTGAATTCGAGCGTTTTATTTCCACAAGAAAACAGGTTCCCCCACCAGCGGCTTATGTTGAAAAACCGGTGACTGATGCAGACCTCATCGCCAAGGTCAAGGAG
>JAAERC010001212.1 GCA_024230695.1 Candidatus Zixiibacteriota bacterium | reverse complement strand
TAAAATACTTGCCGCTTTATATGTAAAAAAAACATTTTATAATAACGATTTTACAATATACAGGAAGGCTCGGGACCACTTTTGTAGACATAATTTACCAGATAAACAATATCCAAAATGTTTACCGGCATGGTTCCGTTCAAATTCCCTGAATCCATAGGATCAGGAGCCGAGCCGCCTTTATAAACAAAATTGACCAGATATACAATATCAAGAATATTGATACCTGGAGTGCCATCGACATCACCACAAATCCAGCTACTAACACAATTATACGAAAACAGCTCCAGATCATCGACGTTCCATCCGCAATATTGATCGGAAGCATTGGTACTACCCATCACAAATCGGATATAAACATCGGATTGTTCGGCGGCAACTGAGGTAATATCTATCAAATCATCTGCCCAATATCCACCAAAATATAGTTTTGAATTTTCCCAAATGATATTCCAATTAGTACCATCCTGACTAACTTCAACTCGGGCATGATCAGAAGCAGGGTCACCAACACCCAACCACCT
>JAAERC010001211.1 GCA_024230695.1 Candidatus Zixiibacteriota bacterium | reverse complement strand
TGATGGTGATGCCTGCGATGGTTGCCCTGATGTTTCCAACCCCGGTCATGAAGATGCCGATTTGGATGGGGTTGAAGACGCTTGTGATAATTGTCCTGAACATGCCAACCCAGATCAGGAGGATAGTAATGGCAACGACGTCGGTGATTTATGTGATTATGTTTGCGGTGATATTGATGGTACTCCTGATATAAATATTCTTGATGTAGTTTTTCTTATAAATAATGTATATAAAGCAGGTCCTAACCCAGATCCATTAGAATCAGCCGATGTTAATCATGATTTGGAAATCAATATTCTCGATATAGTTTACTTGATAAATAATATTTACAAAGGCGGGGCTGATCCAGAATGTGTGATTTGGGTATAGACGTTTCTTTTAAAATTGGGGATATGCAATTATGTCTATCCCCAATATTATAATTATAAAGTTAAATTGGAATCAGGATTGGCTTTGTAGTCTGACCAATCGATTGCGGGCATCATCAATTTCTTTTATATCTCCATCGGCTTCTTTCCATATATCGAGAAAAAGTGTGAATTGTTCAATTGCTTTGTTATGTTGGCCGGTTTGCTCATAAGCAATGCCCAAATGATAGTGCAATTTTGTGGACCAGATAGTGTAATAAGCTCTGTTATGACCAAATGAATTACTTAACTGCTCCAGTTCGTCAATAGCTTCTTCAGGTTTTCCCGCCTTTAAATAGACATTGGCAAGCATATAACCGGTAAAAAATT
>JAAERC010001210.1 GCA_024230695.1 Candidatus Zixiibacteriota bacterium | reverse complement strand
AGATCAATAAAGACACCAAAATCGGTGATATTCTTGACAATACCATCGCGAACCTGTCCAACGGCAATTTCTTTGAGAAGATGAGAGCGTTTCTCTTCGCGTTCCTCTTCCAGAACAACACGACGTGAAACAACAATATTTCTCCGGTTTCGGTTTAGTTTGATTATTTTGAATTCCATCTTCTGGCCAATTAAGGCATCAAAATCAGGAACCTGCCTGAGGGATATCTGGGATCCTGGTAGGAAAGCATCGACACCATTAATATCGACAATCATACCACCCTTGATGCGACGTGCTAATTTACCAATAATCAGTTCGCCCGAATCATGGACACCCTTAATATTATCCCAAACCTTCATGAAATCAGCTTTACTCTTAGAAAGAATCAGCTGACCATTCTGGTCCTCGATCTGTTCCAGATAAACTTCAATATTGTCACCAACGGCAATATTGATCGGTTCTGGAAATTCACTGATCGCAATCAAACCTTCGGATTTAAATCCGACATCGACAATAACATCATCCCTGCTGACACCAAGAACCTTGCCAGCTACGATCTGACCTTCTTTGATATCTTTGATAGTACTATCATACATCTCCAGAAGACCTTCGTATTCTTCCTGGGTATATATCATACTATCGATTTCGGTCAGCTTCATCGAAGCTACAAATTCCGGATCAGCCTTTTTCCCGTCTGTTCTTTGGGCTCGGTCAGCCGCTTTTTCCGAGAGACGCTTCATTCGCGCCGTGACAACCTGTTCCTGCTTCTTAACTACTTTGGTTGTTTCCACGACCTGTTTTTTCTCATCAACCTTAACCAGTTTTACCTTTTTGGTTTTGGTCTTTTTCCCCGTAGAAGCTTTTCTCTTGGTAGAAGTTGCGGCTTGTTTTACACCTCCCGTCTTTTGAGTATTTTTTGCAGTGCTTTTTTTGGCTTCAGCCATTTAATCATTTCCTCCTAAACGTATATTTATCCCGAAACGGTAAACCGTCCCAGTGGGATATTCAAAAATAAAATCGGCTATAATAATAGCGACCCGATTTGGATTTATTTAATAAATCTCAGGCGCTATTAGTTAACCCTCCTGTCGGATTCTGTCTTCAAATCTTTAATTCGCTTCATTGTTTCATTGGCTAATTCACGATAGCCGTTTTTATCATCAGTATAACTTTCAATATTTTCAATCGTAATAGATGAGCCAATATATAAATTAAGTTTCTCTTTTCCAAAAAAACACGCCAACAACTTATCGGTCCCACTCACATAGGCAGGAACCACCGGAATCTTTGCTGTTCTGGCAATCTTGCCAATTCCGGGTCGTGCTGACTTAAGCTTTCCATTCTTTCCTCGAGTTCCCTCCGGAAACATCAATATCGGTTCACCGGCCCGCAAAATTCCAGCGGCCGTTTCCATTACTTTTTTGTCAAATCCGGTTCTATTTACAGGATGAGTGTTAAGTTTTGTGAGAATGCTCGCAAAAAATCTATTATTGAACAATTCCTTTTTGGCAAGAAAATGTATTTCCCGGGTTACCACTGACCCAACAAATTGAGGATCAGCCATTGAAATATGATTACTGGCTAAAATAAAAGCGCCCTTGCCGGGAATGTTATCTTTATAATGTACTTTCATTCTAAAAATCAATCTGGCCGCTACCCAACTTATTATCCATCCAATTAAATAAAGAAGCCTCATTAATTCAAAAATCGAGCCTTTATCAGTTTTATTATCCTATCCACCTGTCCTTCAATAGTAAGTGCGGTGGTATCAATTACTACAGAATCAGCCGTTTTTGTCAAAGGTGAGTTCTCGCGTTTGGAATCTCTTTTATCTCTCCGATAAATCTCTCTTTTTAATTCCTCAAAGGTAGTACTTATTCCCCTTCGCGCCAATTCCAACAAACGTCTCTGCGCCCGTTCCTCGATTGTAGCATCAAGATAAATTTTCAAATCGGCATTTGGAAAAACAACTGATGTAGTATCACGCCCCTCGGCAACAACGCTTCCATTCTGGGCCATGACTCTTTGCCGTTTTACCATCGCTGTTCTGACTCCGGCATGAACCGATATTGGTGATACCGCTTTGGTAACCTCCATCGTTCGAATCTCATCTGTCATCTCTTTGCCAAACAAAAACACGCGGTTTGTTTCACCATCCATTTCAAAATTTATTTCCACCTGACGGGAAATCAATTCAAGGCTATTCCCATCATCAACCGAGATACCTTTTTTCAACGCTACCCAGGCAACCACACGGTACATCGCACCGGTATCAAGAAACCTATAACCGATCTTCGATGCCAATAATCTGGCCGTAGTTGATTTCCCCGAGCCAGCCGGACCATCAATAGCAATTATCTTCCCGGCCAATGCTGACAATTTGTAATTCATCGACATAAGCAAAGTATGATAATAAAATTACCGGAAAAATCAATATATTTCTATGCCCTAGAACAGATTAATATAAATATTTTTATTCAGATTTTATAGGATATTGAAGGAAAATCGGCTATTGAATCGGATTAAACCATTTTTCGTAGATTTCTTCGTATTTTCCACTCTCTTTTAATACCGCAATAGCAGAATCAATCTTCCCGGTTAGCTCAATATCTCCCTTTTTTAACGCAATCCCATAATATTCTTTGGAGAGAATCTCACCTACCGTTTTGGCAGTTCCTTTAAGCCGTATATACTCATTAGTTGTCGGCCAGTCGTTTAAAATAGCATCAATCTGGCCATTTTCCATATCGATAAAGGCGGCACCGATATTATCAAACGAAAAAACCAACAGTCCCGATAACGATTTAGCCATCTTTTCACCGGTTGTCCCGAGTTGAACGCCCACTTTCTTTCCGCGTAGGTCCTCAACCGAAGTAATAATTGAATCATCGGGAGGAACGGCAATCACCTGTCCGGCCAGATAATAGTCTGCCGAGAAATTGACTATTGCCTGCCTTTGTTCGGTTTTCGTCATTGCCGATATAACACAATCATATTTGTTACCTTTTAATCCGGAAATTATACCGTCAAACGGTGTTACAATATATTCGGGTGTCCATTTATTTATCCGGCAGATCTCATTCATAATATCAATATCAAATCCTTCCGGTAAGCCGGTTTCGGTATTAACCATCTCAAATGGCGGATAGGTGGCATCGGTTCCAACAAGAAGTATCGCGTCGGTTTTCCACCCAGGTTGTTTGTTATTTTCACAGGCAATAATTGCAAAAACAATCAGGCCTATTAATGCAAATATCAATATTGTATTCAATTTTCTTTTCATATTTCCCTCATTTGTTATGACAAGGATGATACAAAAACATAATTCAATTGCAATAGAAATAATAAAAAAGGCCGCCCAACGAGGCGGCCTTTGACCCTAAACAGATGACCTTAGACATCTAACCTTAGACATGAAATTCTAATAATAATTTACCGAAACTCTCCGAAGTTTATCATCAAGTTCTAAATTCAGTTTCACTACTGAACTGTCATAATTTTCTGATATATAATAATTATCGACTTTTGTGAGATTCAATGATTCAAGATAGTCGATATAATTCGCCTCGGAAACATCAACTTTTAATCCACAACCTTCCGGCGCACGGATACGGAGGACAGCATCATCACCTTT
>JAAERC010001209.1 GCA_024230695.1 Candidatus Zixiibacteriota bacterium | reverse complement strand
GGAATTGAACTTTTAGCGCATTGTCACTTAGCCTGGCAAGCCAAATCAAAGGCATTTGACTATAATTTAGCTGAACTGCGATATATTCGGGGCCTGATAGAACAAACTACCCCCCCTCCAACCGACAAAAAATTTGAGCATTTAACTATTACCAAAACTGCTTTTCCTCAACAAGCAGAACAAGATTTAATGGCCTACACACACTGGTTTGCAAGCTTAGATATAAGCCAAGAGGCAAAAATCCTATGTCAGTTAATTTTAACAAGCCTCCTGGAAGAAATCAGTTATACAAGAAAAGATGGCCAATATTTACGTTGGGATAGGCGGGCAGAGAAAATTCGTGAGCATAACAAAAAACGCATAACGCAAGGTAAAAAGCCGATTCAAGGCATCCACAAAGGCAAATTGCCCGGCGTTAAGCAATTGCTACTTAAGTCATTAAATAAGGTCATTATTGATGTAGCCAAATTACAAAGAGAGCCTCCCCTGCCAAGTTACCAAAAATTAACAGAGGGCAACACGCTTTATACCCTTCCCAAAATGGCCGCCAATCAATTTAGCGGTGTAATTACATCGCCGCCATATGCAAATAGATATGATTATACCAGAACATACGCCCTTGAGTTAGCCTACTTGGGGATAGGCAACGAGGTATTTGATTTAAGACAACGCCAAATTTCATGCACGGTAGAAAATAAACCCAAGCTGGATGAATTGGAAAAGTTTTATCAATCTATTGGCCAAAGTAATCGCTTCACCCAAATTTCAGATGTTGTACACAACAATAAAGCCCTGGCAGAAATCAATACTGCCTTAGCGGTCAGAAATAAACGGGGAGACGTTAATAATCGAGGGGTGCTGACCATGATTGACCAATATTTTACAGAATTAACCTTTGTCTTTGCCGAATTACACCGTGTCTGTTGCAGTGGGGCCGGCATTGTTTTTGTTAATGACAATGTTCGGTACGCCGGTGAAGTC
>JAAERC010001208.1 GCA_024230695.1 Candidatus Zixiibacteriota bacterium | reverse complement strand
GAAAGAGTCGAAGACTATTTCAAAGTCGGCGATAAGGTCGAAGTCCAGGTTGTCAATATTGATCCTGAAGGAAAGATCAGACTTTCACGAAAGGTACTTCTGGATTCATAATCAATTATGTCTACAAAGAATCTGATTAAATATTCTAAGACCGTTCTAAAGGACGGTCTTAGAATCATTAGTGAAAATATCCCGTCATCGCGTTCAATTTCTATTGGAGTTTGGATTGATATTGGCTCTCGAAATGAACATAGGTCAGAAAATGGTATTTCTCATTTTATTGAGCATATGCTATTTAAAGGTACAAAAAACCGCTCAGCCAAAAAGATCGCGGCATCATTAGAATCTATTGGCGGCAATATTAATGCCTTCACTTCTCGTGAACAAACATGTTATCTTGCCGTTATCCTCGATGAACATCTTGAGCAAGCAGTTGATGTCCTCTCTGATATACTTATGAATTCGACCCTAACCTCAAAAAATATTGAACGTGAGAAATCGGTTGTTACCGAAGAGATCCATGAAGTCAGAGAAAATCCATCTGATTTAGTACACGAGCATTTTTCTGAAAATTTTTGGCAAAATCAACCTCTCGGAAGATCGATCTTGGGAACCGAGGAAAATGTTTTATCTTTTAGCCGAAAAGCTATTAAAAAGTACATACTAAGGAGCTATCTATCAGGACGGGTAGTAATTGCGGCGGCTGGAAATGTGTCGCATCAGAAGCTGGTCGGATTGGTGAAAAAGAAATTTAATTTCCCAGAAGGTATTGGAAACAGAGGTGAGAGTGCTGTTTCTCCGACATCTTTTACGCAAAATGTATATACAAATAAATCGGCGCAAAATCATTTATGTCTTGGTTTTCCGGGGATTCAGTTCAATAATCCGGATCGCTATAATCTTTTGGCATTGTACACCTATCTTGGCTCCGGTATGTCATCGGTTCTGTTTCAGAAAATCCGTGAAGAAAAGGGAATGGCCTATTCAATTTATGCTTTTGCCGATTACTTCAGAGATAATGGTATGATGGGAATTTATTTTGGAACCGATAAACAGCATTTGCCTGATGCGTTGGAAACAACGCTTAAAGAACTCCGAAAGATGAAAAAGACACGTCTTCCTAAGAGCAAATTGATTAATATCAAAGCGCAAATCAAGGGGCATCTTACTCTGGCATTGGAGTCTACAAATGGTCGTATGGCTCGGATGGGACGACAAGAACTTTTGGGTAACGAATATATTCCACTGGACAAGGCTTTAAAAGATATTGATCGTATAACATCAAATAACATTTTAGAGATTGCGCGTAAAATATTTGTTTCTGACGGGATGACGATCACATCACTGGGACCGGGCACAAAAGAGGATTTGGATAAAGTCGATTATTCTATTTAAAGT
>JAAERC010001207.1 GCA_024230695.1 Candidatus Zixiibacteriota bacterium | reverse complement strand
TGTCTTTTCTAATTATCGGTTTTTGCGAATTTATTATTCACACCATAGGTAACTAAACTAATGATAACTCCATTGATTTCGATTAACTGTTCATATTTCATTCTAATAATTGGCTCAATACTATAAATGCCTGATTTTTTTAGACATCTAATGGCATCAGTGTTTACGAAGTATTGGCCGCCTAATTCAATTTAAATTTTTCTCCAAGATATATCTTTCTCGCCTCCGGGTCTTCGGCCAGAAATTCAGCCGTCCCAGATTTCAATATTTTACCATCACACATAATATACGCACGATTACAAATAGATAATGTTTCCCGTACATTATGGTCAGTTATCAATACTCCCAATCCCTGTTCAGTTAAACCGGAGATAATCTTTTGAATATCCTCAACTGCAATCGGATCAATTCCGGCAAAAGGTTCATCTAATAATATAAACTGTGGTTCGGTCACTAAAGTTCTGCAAATCTCGACACGTCTTTTTTCGCCACCAGACAGATTATAGGCCTTTCTTTTGCGTAGATGATTGATATCCAACTCATTAAGAAGAAAGTCGAGTCGCTCCTGTCGTTTTTTTCGAGGCATTTTTGTCATCTGTAAAATTGCCATTATATTTTCTTCGACAGTTAGCTTTCTAAATACGGAAGTTTCCTGCGCCAGATAGCCAATACCCATTTGGGCTCGTTTATACATTGGATATTTAGTTATTTCAGTATCACCAATATGAACAGTACCCCCTTGAGGTCTGATAAAACCGATAATCATATAAAATGTTGTGGTTTTCCCAGCACCATTTGGCCCCAAAAGCCCTACTACCTCGCCCGACTTTATTTCAAGCGAAACGCCATTAACGACAGTAGCTTTCCGGTATTTTTTGACT
>JAAERC010001206.1 GCA_024230695.1 Candidatus Zixiibacteriota bacterium | reverse complement strand
TTGGCCCCATTTACGGCTCATATGTTCGGTCCAACTATAGTTTGAATAGTCAAAGGTCTCTTCTTTTTCTACTTCAATTGGAATTTTAGCGTTCATACTTTTGTAATAATTCTGTGAACGATATCCTTCGTCCATGACTTTCATTGCCTCGGCCATTTTTTCGTCAGTGATCTCTGGGTACTCGTCTTCGAACATACTGAAATCCAGCGGGTATCTTGGGCGCGGGGGAGGGTTTTCGTCGGGATACCCAATAACCAGTTGCACCATTGGCCAGACATGTTTTGGTAATTTATGTTTTTTGGACAGTTTGCCGGCCACATATGGTGCCATCCCGAGATAACAGCTTCCCAATCCAAGACTCTCGGCGGCGATGACCATATTCTCGCCCATCAGTGAGGCATCCTGCATTCCAAAAACAAGAAGAGATAAATCATTAGTAACCGTTTTCCAGTTTCGTTTCTCCATTATTTTTTCCAGACGATAATAATCGACACAAATTGTAAACATAAGCGGTGCTTTAAACGGAAGCTTTTCGTTACGAGTCAAGATCATACTACAAAGCTGTCCGGCGAATGGTGCCTGTTGCCCGGCTTTTACTATTGTTTCAATTACCTCATCGGATGGTTTCTGATCGGTGTACTTACGAATTGATTTTCGTGCCATCATCGCATCAATAACGGGATTATGAATCATAATAATATCCTCTTTCAAATTATTTGTTTTATTATAATTGGATTGCTGGTTACAAGCAAAGAAAAAGCGCCGGAAAAACCGACGCTTTTATATTCGAATTCAGAGATATCTATTTTATCAATAACATCTTTTTATATGCACTTTTATCAGCGGATATTAATCGGTAAAAATAAACTCCGCTGGCCGCATCATTGCCATTGTTATCATCGCCATTCCAACTAACAGTATAAAAGCCTGCTGGAAGTTCTTTTTCCAGCAATGTTTTTACCTTCTGTCCCAGAACATTATAAATCTCTAATGTTGTGAACCCATTATTCGGAAGCGCAAATCTGATTGAAGTCCGCGGATTAAATGGATTAGGATAATTTTGTTCGAGACTGAATGTAATCGGCAGAAGTTCCGATTCCTGATGATTTAGATATTTCTCAGTACCTATCAGGAGATATGCGTTATTGTCACTTTGATAAATTGCAATCTCGTTTTGATCCTCAAGCCGTACTGCCCGGTCACCGACAATTATCCGAGCTGACATTCCTTCCGGAATCTGATTAAGATTAGTCGCCATTATTTTCCCTGATTTACAGTTAATCAGGCGGATTTCCCAAACAGCTCCCTCGCTGAAACGGGGTCTGAAATCTGTACACCTTAATAGATCGTCATCTTCCAGTTTAAACGCTATAGATGCACCATCGGGCGCCGGTGGCGGTTCGGCGAAGTCGTAATCATCGGCCCCGTCATACGCTTCAGTCCTCACTCCGGCCATATTATAATCGTCAACTATATGAGGGGTCTCTAAAATCAAATTAACTGCCCAATTGTCTCGGCCATAACTGTTCTCTTTTGGAGCCAACTTGAAAATATTGCTGTTTTCCTTATTGAGAAACATTGCCGTAACACCAGCTTTCTTAATATAAACAAAAGCACCGCCCCATGCTGGTAAAGCACTATTCGGAGCATATCCTGAACCGTTGTACTGATGCAAGACATCATCGAGAATAGAAACATCATGATTTTCGGTAATAGTACCGTTATCATCAAAGATAACATCATTCCAGTCGATATTATATGCGTAAGGATTGGCGATCATATTCCATCCAAGTTCCAATGGAACCAGATAGTACATATCTCCGTTGTAAGGTTCTTCGGCACGAACTGACGTTCCGGCGGAACCATATCTTTTATTATTTCTTGCGGCAAGCCAGTATCCTTTGCCGGGAGTAATCATACTTAAATCCGGATATTCATAGGTTGTATCATCAACCGTCTCATATCTTCCCAACCGCCATTTAGTTTCATCTGGCGCTCCTAGATTATCTTCAAATATCGATGCCATTGATGCACTGTGGGAGTATATTACCGGCAAGCCTATTATACGGTATGATCCATTTGGCATCGCGCTTGGTCTCTGGCCCTGAGCATTATTAAATTCAACTACTATCTCATACGGTTCGTCAGGACTTCCTATATTTCTACTCAGATCGCCCGATTGAACAACAGTATAGTATTCCAAACCGCGTATAGTTATTTGTGTGGCTGGCACTGTCACGGTCAAATTTC
>JAAERC010001205.1 GCA_024230695.1 Candidatus Zixiibacteriota bacterium | reverse complement strand
CTGGAAAGAGTGGAAGACGGTACAGGCACTATCATTGCCCGATACGGGTATGATCCGCTCGGACGCAGGCTATGGAAAGAAGTTGCAGGCCCAAAAACCTACTAACTCTACTCGCACGAAGGCCTGGTTGGTGAATACGACTCTGCCGGAACCGAACTGAAGACCTATGGCTGGAAACCAGGGAGCACCTGGGGTACAGATCCTTTGTTCATGAAGGTTGGAGCTGAGTACTACTTCTACCACAATGACCACCTTGGCACGCCCCAGAAAATGACGGCTGTGAATGGTCTTGTGGTATGGGCTGCGAAGTATAGTTCGTTTGGTAAGGCTGAGGTCGATCCGGGTTCTGGTGTTGAGAATAATCTCAGGTTCCCGGGCCAGTATTATGATGGGGAGACCGGGCTGCACCAAAATTGGAATCGTTACTATGATCCAACAACGGGGAGGTATATTACTCCTGATCCGATTGGGTTGGATGGGGGGATCAATTTATTTGCTTATACTGAAAACAATCCGATTAATCTAATTGATCCTAAGGGGCTGCAAAGCACAGTAAAAGAAGTCAAGCCTTTTATCAACTTAATAAAGCAAGTAAAAAAAGCTGCTAAAAAGGCCAAGGATGGAAAATCTAATGGACCTTGTTTTTGCATGAGTACTGTGGAGCAGCACTATTGTCAATGCGTATATAAAAACAAATTAAATCCAGAAGCTATGGCAGAATGTATTTGCATAGGACCAAACCCAGATTCATGCATAAAAAGTATACTTGAACATTACCCCGATATTATTAACCAAACTCAATAGTTATGGAATTTGAGAGAATTAAATAATGAAACCTAAAAGAATATTTTTAATATTGATTTTTGTTTTGGTCGGTACTCAATGTATGTCGGCTCAAAGTTGGGAGCAAATTCTGAGCAGGTATGGTCAAAATATTGCCAAAATCAAATATAGTGACAACCCAACTGAAAAAGAGCTGATAGTTCAATCATTTATAAAAAACAAAACTACTATGGATCAAATTGAAGTATTTTTGGAGAAAAAATATAGTCCAATATTGATTTCATTATATCTTTCTGAAAAATTAAAAAATAATATAATTAATGATGCTTTATTATCAAAACTTAACACTTTTTATAATGCTGAACAGAGCAGCACTTCATGCTATTACCTAAGCTACTATTATCTTAAATTGAACAAGTTAGACTTATGTACACAATATTTAGTTGAAGGTAATCAAAAAAATGATTCTATGAATAATAAATCTATAAAAAGAATTATTTTTGATTTCATTATAGGGCAAAAGCAAAGCAAACAATCTGCATTTTTTATTGCAGGTTTTATTTTTGATAGTGACCAAATTGTGCTACTGCGAAGACTGTCCAGAGAACTGAGCAAAAAATCTATAAAAAAAAATATTCTTCTTAAATTTGGAAGTAATATTGAAAAGAATAATGTGACAATAATCGAAAGAAGCGTCGGAATAGCGATACAAATGAATGCTTTGGATAAACAAAATAATGCAGAAAAATATGAATCTCTATCAGAAAGGTACAACGTTTTGTTCGATTTAACAAAAAAAATTAATAATAGATCAGGTGAAAAAGAATTATTTAACTACCTTCAATTTGTTTACACCCATGGTGAATATCACGCACTTAAAAATTTAAAATAAAAAAAGATGAAGCCGGTCTAATCAACTTTTATATTTATCAAGCTTTTTTCCGTTCTTCCTGAGATCTGCATAGATCGATAACAAGACAGCCGTCATAGACGCCAACAACCAGAGGATCGGATAACTGGGGTACTGATCCGCAGTTTATGAAGGTGGGGTCTGAGTATTACTTTTACCACAATGACCACCTTGGGACACCGCAGAAAATGATAGCTGTGAATGGCCTTGTGGTCTGGGCTGCGAAGTATAGTTCGTTTGGTAAGGCTGAGGTCGATCCGGGTTTTGGTGTTGAGAATAATCTCAGGTTCCCGGGCCAGTATTTTGATGGGGAGACTGGGCTGCATTATAATTGGTATCGGCACTATGATCCTGATACAGGGAGATACCTGACACCTGATCCGAGTGGGTTGGCCGGGGGGATAAATCCGTTTGTCTATGTTCTAAATAACCCTATAAACTACAAGGATTATAGTGGATTAGAATGTGAAGATTGTCCTGGTGGGGAATGGGAGGGTTCATCCTTTTTGGGCATTGGTGCCGCTTGGGGTATTGTCGTAACAGTTGATAGAGTTTTTTGGAAATGTAAAACTTCAAGTGCTTCATGTGAAGCCGTATATTTTTGTTTTGGAGGCGGCGCTATCGGAGAAGCTTCAATTGATGTTGTGGGAACAGCAAAAGCAACTGGAGCGAATAAGAGTAGCGATCTAACAGGGTGGTCAACTGGCTGGAGAGGGGTTACACCCTATGGCTCAGCCACGAGGACGGTAGGTGTGGGTAATGGTTCCGTTGTGGAGCATGTTTCTGGAGGGGCAAGCCTTGGGGTTGGTTTTGCAAAAATAACATGTATGACATTGTCCAGTACCTGTGGTGAATAAGCTAATAAAAGGATCTTTTTCCCATGACAGAAATAATATTTGGGGGGGCCATTCTAATTCCTCCTTTATTGTGTTTCATTATTGCAGGGTTATATAATAGAAATTCAATAAGATGGTCTATATACGGACTTTTTTTTGGAATATTTGCTGTGATTTATCTAATGTTTTATACTAAAGAAGGTGACAATGATAAAATCGCTCCACGGGTCATGATCTTTCTCGCCATTTTCATGATTTTAATGATTATAAGTATATATGAAACATTCTTTGGGCTTTTGGTCAAATAAGGATTGGTTTTAATTTGGTGATTGGGTCGGGTCTGTCCTTGACTCTTTATATACCCGGGTGACCATCAATGACCTAAAAAAGATCCATGCAAAGTATCATCCCGGAGAGCAGACTTCATAATCTGTTTTTCTTTTAACTGCTTATGACAAGGTATTAGCGGAGCGTCTGCCTTCTCGGGTCTCCGCCGCCAAAAAAGCCTGGCGGCTCCAACACCTGCGAGGGCAGCCG
>JAAERC010001204.1 GCA_024230695.1 Candidatus Zixiibacteriota bacterium | reverse complement strand
TATAAGCGTAAAGGTTGTTCCGTCATTTCGAAATAGTAGATTTTCAGAATCAACCTTTAGCACCATAAGATCCAGGTCGCCATCGTTATCATAATCGCTCCAACTGGCACCGCTGGACATAGCGCCATAGCTATTTGCAATATCACCAGATTCAATCCTGGTAAAATGACCGGTACCATCGCCCTTGTATAACCTGTCGGTCCAGGGTGAAGCATCAGGTGTTGCTCCTATATCAACAACATATAAATCGAGGTTTCCGTCATTATCATAATCAGCACAGGTTGATGTCATCGGATATCCCGAAGTAGTTACAGTGATATCATCAGTAACTTTTGAGAAACTTCCATCGCCTTGATTTAGATAGAAATAATTTGTCGCAGCTACATGTGCATGCCCATTTGTAATATAAGGTTCAATATATCCATTGTTGTCATAATCCCCCCAACTGCTGCTTGTAGATCCTCCCTCACTGACAATAACATCACCAGTTATTTTTGTAAATGAACCATTTCCGTTATTTGCAAATAGCTGATTAACTTCATCAAGATATGATATGAAGAGATCTTCATGTCCGTCATTGTTATAGTCAACCCAGTTGGCGCTTGAATTACCTAACATATCAGCGACAATTTCGATATCATTAATTCGGCTAAACATATTCGATCGGTATTTATTTATGATGTCGGCGCTTACCCAATGGGCACTCAAACCTTGATAGGTGCTTCTCAAAAAAAACAGATATTTCCCATCCCGTGTTACATTGGCTCCAATTTCATGATAAGTTTCATTGAGTTCATCCATAGGCACTGCATCGGTCCAGTTACCGGCAGCGTTCTTGAAGCTTATGTATAAATCAGCATACGGATAAGTTTCCTCATTATCAATACGGGATAGAATTAGATAACTCTCGTCAGGAGCAATGAAAGGCTCAAAATCGTATAACTCCCCGTTAATCGAAGGACCAAGCACTTCTGGCTCGGTATACGCTCCGTCGACAAAACGTGACAAATAAATGTCTCCGTCGCCAGTAGCGAATGATGAGAAATACAAG
>JAAERC010001203.1 GCA_024230695.1 Candidatus Zixiibacteriota bacterium | reverse complement strand
CTTCATGGAAACCCCTCCCTCAGTATTTTCTTATCAATATGGTCAGAATAGGCCCGCTAATACCCTTCACATTGCCTTCTTGAGCCATAACAAAGCTCTGTACGCACAAAAAGGGACATAGGCAAATTTATCCTACATGATTTATCCATTCAGGTCAATGTCTTCGGTTTTAAAATTGATCTTTTTTATTGCATGAAACAGTACCAAACCTTTACAAACAATCATCATAATGTATTCGCATATGCCATATTCAACTGAATGCGGAATTTTTTGAAATAGGGATTACCAATGAGCAAATTGATCAACCAAGTGGCAATTGTTACCGGTGCATGACAAGGGATTGGACGGGGATTGCTCTGGCGCCTGCCAAAGAAGGGGCGGCAATCACTAATCGCTGAGAAAAACACTGATGCATGCGTCACCGCTGCTGAGGAGATTAATTTTCGCGGGGACCGTTCATTACCAATAGTCTGTGATGTGCGAAATCAAGACTAGGTAAGCGCAGTG
>JAAERC010001202.1 GCA_024230695.1 Candidatus Zixiibacteriota bacterium | reverse complement strand
TTTATCATAGGCGATTTTAAATGATTCATCATCGACATCAAACGTATAAGCGTCTTTCATAATAAATTCACGACCACGCATTAGTCCAAACCTCGGACGGATCTCATCTCTGAATTTCACCTGTATCTGATAAAGATTAAGAGGCATCTGTTTGTAACTGCGAAGTTCTCCGCGAATCAAAAATGTCACGATCTCTTCATGAGTCGGGCCAAGAACCATATCATGCTGATGACGATCTTGTAGTTTCATCAATTCTTTTCCGGCGGTTTCGTATCGATTAGATTCCTGCCAGATATCGGCCGGATGAAGCACCGGCATCGTTATCTCAATTGCTCCTGATTTATTCATCTCGTCACGGACGATATCGGAGAATTTGTTAATGACTCGTTGCATCAGGGGCAGATAAATATAAACCCCGGAGGCCAGCTTACGGATAAATCCGGCCCGCAATAATAGTTGGTGCGAGATAAGTTCCGCTTCCGAGGGAACCTCTCTTAACGTCGGTATATATGTTTGACTCCAGCGCATTCTCTTAATCCTCAACATTGTCTAAATTAAAAGGGAAAATTCAAGGTTAATCCGTTAAATTACCTAATTATATCTCTTTGTCAATCAAAAAGTTTGGGAAGGAAGACCGCAATAATACTTTCGGTTAATTATACCCCAAATTTAGATTTTTGGTGTGAAAATCAATAAGAAATTAATCAATTTTCACTTTATTCTAAAAAATGTGATAGCGCGAGAATCTATGATTTTGATATAATTGATAAACATTAATTTTCAAAAAGAAAGGTATATTATGGAAACATCAGCACCACTTCAAATTGAAAAAATGGAATCCTTACGCATCGCCCGTGTCAGTGTTATGTCTGAGAGTCCCGAAATCGCGGCATTTAAAGCACTAATTGATTGGGCAAAAAAGAATGAACCTGAGCCCTTAAATAGCGTTCGTCTTTTCGGATTTAATGATCCCTGTCCGGAGCCGGGACAAAAAGTTTATGAGTATGAGGCCTGGATGACTGTCAGTGAAAATGCCCGCAAAGAAGGTGATGTAAGCATTATAGATCACCCGGGTGGAACCTATGCCGTTATATTCACACCGCTTATTAAAATTGGCGAAGCTTGGCTTCAATTATATAATGCCGTGAAAAAGAGTGACTATAAGTATGGGGCCGGTCCGGCTCTTGAAGAAGCACTTACCGATCCAATAAATACACCATTTGATAAAGCTGAGATGAAATTGTACTTTCCAATAATAAAAGCCTAATAGAGCAATAATCATGACGCGATGCGGAAATGTTCAAGATTTGTGCTGTCGGGCGGTGGACTTCCCGTTTATCATCAAAAAGAAATAGTTAATTACGGAAGGCCGGAATATCTGTCGTAAACAAATCGTCATAAAATCAATTGCTTAAGATTCAATAATCCCATATACTTTTGATACTGATTGAATAAGAAATAATATATAATTATTATATTGATAAATAATTGACAAATATCCCTAATAATTTATGGAGGATTTATGATTTCTATTAGAATGGTGGTAGTATTAATATTATTTTCCATCTGCATGCTGGCGTATGGTGACGATAAAGGGCCTGAATCTTTGGCTGAAAAATACTTTAACACTCTGCAAACTGATGGTGTTACTTCGGTCGGTCAATTCCTGCATCCTGATGCGCTGGCGGAGTTTAAGAATATGATGTTGCCGATCATTGAGGCCGAAGCAAATAGCGGTCAGCACCAATTAAAGGATGTGCTATTTGGAGATTCAGCAACCGTCGCAGAAATTAAGGAAATGGATCATATGGATTTTATGAATAGCTGTATGAACTTAATAGCAATTCAAATGGGAAGTGCAAATATATCTTTTGATAAAATGGAAATACTGGGAACCATTGAAGAAGGCGACGCCAGACACGTTGTTACTCGAATTGCCATAGGGGCTGATGAATTGGCAATAACTCAATTTGAGGTTTTAAGTTTTATGCCATACGAGGATACTTGGCGATTGCAGCTAAGTGGAAAAATGAAAGGTTTGGCAGCGACACTTCGAGCAAATATGCCCAAAAATTAGCATATTTCACCGTGTCTTATCGCCACACCCATTAGGCTGGGTAGCCCACCGCTTGATGTAAGTCCCGAGTTAAACGAAGTGCTGTGGGAATATAACTGCCTTAATACATTTTCACTACTACATCAATGTTGATTATTTCATCATATCTTCTGTATGATGCAAGGATTGCAAAAACTAATAATTACAGTTTTACTACACATTTATCGGCCAAAAAGGCCGTTTTGGCAAAACGAACCCATTTTACCATAATTTAATGGAGGTGATAAGGTTACAAAGTATTTGGGAGAATATATTAAATCTAACCTGGATTCCCGCCTTCGCGGGAATGACATTTGAAGACAATGCAATGACGTTATCAGTATTTGATTACTACAAAACCCGATTCGATGGAGCGTGGGTTGGACGTGGACGAAGATCGACTTTCTGATCATTAAGGCGGGTGATTTTACCTGGAGTACCAACAACTGTGGCATTATTTGGAATATCAACCATATACAAAAATGTGTTGGCGCCGATTCGCACATTGTTGCCGACCCTCAATGGACCCAGCAATGTCGCCCCGGTCCCGATAAACACATTATCACCGATAGTAGGATGTCTTTTACCTTCATGTTTCCCCGTTCCACCAAGCGTGACATTATGAAATATGACGCAGTTTTTGCCGATCTGCGCTGTTTCGCCAATAACGATCCCGGCTCCATGATCGATAAAAAATCCTTCTTTGATTGTCGCCCCCGGATGGATCTCAACACCTGTCAAAAACCGAGAGAACTGAGAGATCATTCTTGGAATAAACGGGAGACCAAGTTTATACAAAGGATGGATTATCCGATGAACAAACATCGCCTGAAAACCGGGATAAAGAATAAACTCTATATTGCGGGCCGCCGGATCATTCCGGTAGATCGCCTTCATATCAGATATTATACTTTTAATAAACATGTTAATTATACGTATCGGCTATTTGATTAGTGAGTTAAATATTATTTTCCGAAAAGTCCTTTTAGAACATCACCAAGATTTTCCTTGAGTAGTTTGTTAAAATCAAGATCCAGAGATATTTTGGGCTTGGAGTAGGTTCCGCCGATTTTGAAAGGAGCAGTGAATCGTTTTTCCTTAATGATTTTCGCAAAATCACCCGCTTGAGATTTTAATTTATTGGTCTCATTTTCGGTGAGCAATATATCGACTTTATAGTCTAATGTGCCATCAAAACCGACCGAGCCATTGATAGTCCAATCACCAAGCGATGAAACAAAATTAAACTTCTCAAATGCGATTCGTCCATCTTTGACAGTATATGAGGAATTCAAGTTCCTGATTGTTTCCTCACTTAGGCTTTTAAATTTTAATTGCTCGGCAAGTTGATTTAACATATCAAACTTGACTATTCTGGCTTCATTAAAATTGGCATCCCCCGACATATCAAGTGAATTTATAATCGGTTCAGGATCCCAGCCAGTCGCCGAAAAAGAACCGGTCATATTGACCTTGCCAAAAAGATGCCCGCCAAATTTGGTGAAACGGGAAAGGAAATCATCCGCTTCTATTTGTTCAGCAGTGAATTCTCCGTCATACCCAGGATTTTCAAAATCATTGAGATCAATAGACATCTTCCCGCCAACTTTGCCAGTATAAGCATAACCATTAGCATTGGTCACGAATATCCGACGGTTCTTAATATTTATATCGCATTTGATATCACTGAACTCAACATCGGAATATATCAATGTATCAATCGAAGCTGTACCATTACCATCGATATCAGGAATTGGAAGCGGCGGCAGAGAACCAATCGGCATTTCGGCAAGATTTGATCCTGAACCGGGAACAGCTTCGGGGAACAATTTGTCAACGTCGAATCGCAACGAGTTTAGTGTGAAGTTCATTGTTGGTTTTTGGGCTACTCCCTCAAACCCAGGAATAAAATATGGGAACAGGTCGGACATTGTACCATTCATCGAAAACTGCGATGATGGTGATTTGACAGCGAGGTTATTAACTGTTATGGATTTTGGGGTGATAGCAACATCAAGCTCAAACGATTCTATCGGTTCCGGTAATGTCTCGGCTGTGTATACGCCATTGGTGATCTGCAATCTTCCATTCACCTCAAATTGTGTCAGCTCTTCGATTCGTCCTTTGCCGGATAGATCAAAAGATGCCTGCCCCGACATCTCCGGTTTTCCGATTTCAGGCAGGAACCGATTAAGAGTTGTCAGGTCAGCAGTGCCGTTTACATTACTGTTGACATATATATTATCAAAATCTGAAATATTTATTGTACCTTCTATGCTATTGCCATCAAGTGATCCATTATTTATTGAGAGACCCATAGCATCGTTAGTGTACTCAATGCTAAGATTCTTTGCACCAAAATCGCCTTCGAGGCTGTCGATAGATAGTTTAAATGCATCAATGTTGGCCGTACCATTGTACTTCATTTTCTCTTTTGATTTGGCATTATATTTGGCAATTGCTTTGAAATTCATCTGGCCGGATGCCGAGTAACCATCGGGAATATAATTATACTCAAGAGGAAACAATGATATAATTTCTGTCAGGCTTTTATTGCCCGATTCGATTTCAAGATTAAAATAATCCAATGTCTCGGTATTGGGGATTCCCGCTTTGATGTCAAATTTCCAGCCGTTGATTTCTATTTCGCTGTCGGATAATACAGCCTGTTTTTTATTAAGGTCAATAGAGCTGTTAAAAGATGAAGCAATTATCAAAGTTGGAATCGACGTTCCATTTTCTCCTGAGTTTTTAATCACTATCGAATCGGCATTTAGATTTCCGCTTATTTGATAGACCATATTTTCCGGGCTATCCAGTTTTGTTTTTAAATTAAACTGATACGCTGTCA
Organism: Candidatus Zixiibacteriota bacterium; assembly: GCA_024230695.1. The sequence continues at coordinate 2,848 of JAAERC010001202.1, read as the reverse complement.
GACTGGTTTGCGAGGAATCATCAACATACTCAATATATCCATTTTCGATACTAAAATTATCAAAGGAAATCGCCGCCAAGGCCAGTTTTGATTCTTCCGGAATGTCAACGGACAGATTAGTCCTATCTGATGCGGCCAAAGAATCAATCAAGCCAAAAACATAATTGATCTGACCTTTTCGTGTCTTAAGAAGAGCTATTCTTGGTTCAATAAGAATCAATCTATCGACTTGTATATTTTTGCTTAACAGTGGCCACAATTGCAATTTAATATCTAATCCTTTTGCCTCTAAAAACTGGCTCCAGTCAAAATTATCGGGATTTGATATTTTTACACCATTGAGCTTTACGCCCAGTCCGCCAAAATATGAAATCGAAATATCATCAATCGTAACTTCTCGATGAAGCATTGAAGATATTTTCCCCAACGCCATTTCCTTTATTTTCTCTTTTGGCAAAAAGATAGCTACTGCCGCAGCACCAAGGATGGCGACAACAACGAAAACTACTAATCCCCAGAGTATAACCTTCTTAAGCATATTGTTTATAGTATCACCTTAATTATATCAGATTTACAGTCTACTTTTTACTAAAATTCTAATGAATTACCCGGTTCAATTATTATTACTTCAGTATTCGATTCCTTTAATTTATCGGCAAAATCAAGTGGCTCAGTATCAATAACCGGCCAGGTCTTATAATGAATCGGAACAACCTTTTTGGGATTCAAAAAATCAACTGCCTTAACCGCATCGCAAATACCCATTGTGAAATTGTCGCCAATTGGAAGAAAAGCCAAATTAATTTTATTCATCTCGCCAATAAGTTTCATATCATAAAAAAGACCCGTATCACCGGCATGATAAATAGTTTTGCCATCTATAGTTATTAAAAATCCACATGGATTTCCAGTGTATTCGAGCCCATCACCAGCGGCTGAGCCATGATGCGCAATTGTTAGTTTAACCCGTCCAAATGGAAATTCATAGGCTCCGCCAATATGCATATTATGGGCCTCGGCTCCCTGTTTTTGAACATAAACGGCCAATTCATTTGGCGCAATAATAGTGGCATTGTTTCTTTTGGCGATATCAACTGCATCGCCAAGATGATCAGCATGTCCATGAGTGACCAGAATAAAATCGACTTTAATTTCATCGGCTTTAGTAGTGGCTTGGGGGTTACCGGTTAGAAATGGGTCGATAATTATGTTATGCTTTCCATTTGATATTGAAATGCAACTATGACCCTGAAATGTTGCTTGAAGCATTGTTCACCTCTTTTAAATTAGATTTATTTACAATCGATATTAAGATGAAAAAAAGTATAATTCAACTATTTTTTTAGGAGATTATACCGCCACCAAGCACAGTATTTCCATTATAAAAAACAGTTGATTGGCCGGGAGTAATAGCGCGCTGATTTTCATCGAAAATAATTTCGGCCGATGTTTTATCAATAACTTTGATAGTTGCCTGCGCCGGTTTATGAAGATAACGAATTTTAACCTCTACCTCTATTTTGTCAGGTGGATTATCAAAGGCTATCCAATTGATATCATTGGCAATCATTTTTCTTTTAAGAAGGGCCTCATTATCTCCGACTATAATTCTGTTATTTTCCGCATCTATTTGATTAACATACAATGGAGTTGGATTGGAAATACCCAATCCTCTTCGTTGCCCAATAGTGTAAAAAACAGTACCCTGATGTTTCCCGAGAACTTTATCATTTTCATTAAGAATCTCACCTGGCTCAAAGTGTCTTCCCCGTTTTTCTTCCCACTCCTCTAAAAAGCGATGATAGTTATCATCGGCAATAAAACAATTCTCTCTTGACTCAGGTTTTCTAGCGGTTTTAAGATTCATCTTTTGCGCGATTTTTCTGATCTGAGATTTTTCATAGCCGCCCAGTGGAAGCAAAGTTTTTGATAAGGCTTTTTGATTTAACCCCCAAAGAAAATATGATTGATCACGGGTGTTATCAACGCCCTTCTTGATGATATATCGATTAGTTTCGCTATTTAATTCGATTTGGCTATAATGGCCAGTCGCAATAAAATCAGTTTCCAATTCTTCCGATTTCTTAAGAAGCGATTTCCACTTTAATTCTGTATTACAGATCACACATGGGCTTGGAGTTCGTCCGGCTTTGTATTCTGACACAAAATTCTCTATAACAACTTTTTTAAATTGCTTTGAAAAATCAAAAATATAAAGAGGTACAGATAAAGTATTACAAAGCTGATGAAGATCATTTATTGAATCTATAGAGCAACAACGGCCATCTTTATATAAATCACCGCCGACTTCTTCATAATCCCAAAGCTTCATATGGCCGGCGATAACATCATAGCCGGCTTCTTTTAGAAGGAAGAGAGCCGTAGATGAATCTACTCCGCCTGAAACAGCAACAAGTACTTTCTTTTTATGTTTCATAAGAATTCAAAAAAATGGGGTCGAAATATCGACCCCAAATATTTATTTAAAATGCAAATTTACTTCTTTGAATATAGCGGTGACATTAATCTAAGTTTTTCTATTATTGCTGGTAGAACCGAGATTGTATATTCAAGATCTTCTTTAGTAGTGAAACGCCCCATTGAAAAACGTATTGATCCCTGGGCCAATGCGACTGGGACCGACATCGCAGTTAAAACATGTGAGGCCGATAATGAACCTGAGGTGCACGCGGAGCCTGAGGCAACTGCAATACCTTTCATATCAAGTGATAAAATAATCGATTCTCCCTCAATATATTCAAAAGACATATTTACCGTTGATGGCACTCTTTTATCGCTTCTTGGTCCATTTAAATAGACATTTGGAACAGCATTATTAACACCATCA
>JAAERC010001201.1 GCA_024230695.1 Candidatus Zixiibacteriota bacterium | reverse complement strand
TTTTATATAAATATATTTTCCTGAAAATCTAAGATGAGAATTCCGAAGTAATGCCCCCGGCAACAAACCTGATTCAAGCAAGACCTGAAATCCATTACAAATACCGATAACATACCCGCCTGAATTTGCAAATTCTTTTACCGATTTCATTATTGGAGAAAACCGAGCAATAGCTCCCGAGCGGAGATAATCACCATAAGAAAATCCACCCGGCAAAATAATAACATCACAATCGAGTAAATCGGACGAACGATGCCAGAGAAATTCGACCTCTTCGCCAAGTACTTTTATGGCCGTATAGGCATCATAATCACAATTGGAACCGGGAAATGTCACGACTCCGAATTTCATTTTTCATACTCCACAGTATAATTTTCTATGACCGGATTACTTAATAGTTTACTGCATATCTCTTCAAGATTTTTTTTACCATCTTTATCATTAGCATCAATATCGAGTTCAAAGAAACGACCAGACCTAACCGATGCGACCTGATCATAACCCATATTTAATATTGCTTTTTGAATAGTTATCCCCTGTGGGTCAAGAACACCGTCCTTAAGTCTAACAAATACCGTCGCCTTCTTATTGCTCATCTATTTTCTCCGTTTCTCCTAATTTCCGATTTCTGAACTGACCCCGCTTTACCATGCCAACCCCAAGATATAAATACTTATAAGCGGCGCGAACAAGTCC
>JAAERC010001200.1 GCA_024230695.1 Candidatus Zixiibacteriota bacterium | reverse complement strand
TAGATTATCTCAGAGTTTTCAGGAGAACTGAAATGAAACATTGCAGTAAATACATTCAGAATATCGCTGATTTTATTGATGGCGAAATCGATGAGACACTTTGTGCCGATATCGAAAAACATCTCAAGGAATGCAATAACTGCCGCCTGATGGTTGATACTCTTAAACAAACTGTTGTGTTATGCCGTGATGGCAAAAAGGAAAAACTACCGCCGGAGTTGGAGGAAAAACTAAATAATGTCCTCAAATCTCGCTGGGAAAAGAAGTTTGGTAAAAAATCCTGATTCCTTTTCATAGACTAATTCTCTCCCATATTGATAATTAAGATATATTTTTCTTAAAACAGATTCAATAATAACAACTATAATCATATTATTATCCATTGTCTTGCAGTCACTTATAATTATTTTCAAATAATTCATTTTTCTTTGAATCGTTTCATAAGAAAACCTATCTAAAGTTTTATAAGAAATAAAACTAAGAGAAGGAAAAAAACAATGAAACGACTTTTCACAGAATTTTCAATCAACAATCCCTGGTCGGTGATTATAGGAGTTGTATTAATTACGGCCTTTTTTGCCGCACAGCTGCCGGATATCAAAATTGATACCGATCCGGAAAATATGCTTGAGCATAATGAACCGGCGAGATTGTTTGATCATCAGGTTAAAGAAGATTTTTCAATTTCGGAATTTATTGCGGTTGGCGTTGTAGATGAAAAGGGGGCTTTTAATAAACAACTACTAACCAACGTTTATCGCATTATGGATGAGGTCGCCGAAATAGAGGGTGTTATCGCTGATGATATTTTGGCCCCTTCAATGGTTGAGGATATTATCCAAACCGATGGAATCCTTGAAGTCAAAACTCTTCTGGAAGATGAGCCGGAAAGTGATGAACAGGCGCAGTATATTTTGGCTCGGATAAAAGATAATCCGATGTTAAGAGGAAAGCTTGCTTCCGATAATGGCAAAGCTATTGCGATGTTTATACCGATT
>JAAERC010001199.1 GCA_024230695.1 Candidatus Zixiibacteriota bacterium | reverse complement strand
TAAAGAATATGCCAGTAATTCTTCAGGTTATCACCCATATAGTTCCGGCCAGATATTTTCTGCTGATTATCCGGGGAATCATGCTCAAAGGTTCCGGGATCGAATTGCTCTGGGTTGAAGGTCTGTTTTTGCTTGTTTTGGCAACTGTATTATTGGCGGTCTCCACCAAAAAATTCAAACTAAGGGTGGACTGATATGATACAGACAATTTTGGCATTGATGAAAAAGGAATTCTATCAGGTTATCCGTGATAAAAATATGCTTCGATTGATATTTGTAATGCCAATGATTCAACTTCTAGTGCTAGGATATGCTATCAATACCGATGTTAGAAATATCGAAACCGCCGTTTACGATTTTGATCGAAGCAGTTTGTCGCGAGATTATCTTAACGCTAAAACCGCCGGAGATTATTTTCTGTTTTCATCGGATAATCCACCGATCCTTGATGCCGAACGTGGCTTCAAGGAAAACAGATACAGCGCCGCTTTGATAATTCCAAATGATTTTTCTGAAAAATTTGCAAAGAAACAACCAGTAGATGTCGGTTTATTAATTGATGGCAGTAATGCCAATTCGGCCTCGATTGCCTCCGGGTATGCTGAGATGATTGCATGGCAATTTAACCGCCGTTATCTTAATATCCCCGAACCAATACAGATGCGACAGCAGATGCTTTTTAATCCGGAATCAGAGTCGGTATATTATATGGTGCCTGGAATCGTTGCGGTTCTTATAACCATGATAACTGTGATGTTGACCTCAATGGCGATCGTTCGCGAACGAGAAATCGGCACTCTGGAACAATTAATGGTAACGCCGATCACAGTACCCGCGCTGATTGCAGGAAAAACTATTCCATTTGCCATTTTGGGATTCCTCGAAATGTCAATTGCACTATTGTTTGGTGTTTTGTGGTTCGGGATACCGTTCGCCGGTTCATGGACTTTGTTGTATGGCCTGACATTTATTTTTCTATTTACGACGCTGGGAGTGGGATTGTTTATTTCCACTGTCACGAAAACTCAACAGCAGGCGATGTTTTTTGCATGGTTTTTTTCAATCTTTACAATATTGACATCCGGCTTTTTTGCTCCGATAGCCAATATGCCGCTGTTTGTACAATATGTGACATATCTAAATCCACTGAGGTACTTTATGACTATCGTAAGAGGAATTATGATGAAAGGTACAACTGCCGATGAACTGCTTTTTGAAATAACCGCGATGATTATTTTTGGAATAATTATATTTTCATTTTCGTGGTTACGTTATTCGAAAAGAGTGAGTTAATTACACAGAGATGATAGATACAAAGCTTATTCTAATAGAGGGAATGGCCGGATCGGGTAAATCAACTACTGGTCAGAAATTATTGGATGTCCATTCAATAAATAATATTAGGCCTGAGTTTTATCATGAATTCAGTAACAATCATCCAATAATCAACTACAGTGAACCTGATATAAATCACTGGATCAACCAGACAATCCAAAGATGGAGCAATTTTGTAGATAATATACTCAAAGAGAATAAAATAGTAATATTAGACGCGGCGCTCTTTCAGTGTACTATTGGTGAGCTATTAGAAAAAGGCGCTAAGGAAATTGAAATCTATAAATACGCTTATCAAATATTGGATATTATTAAACCGTTAAATCCCACGCTAATTTATTTTTATCAAGATGATATAGTATCATCGCTTCATAAAGTTTATGAATCTCGTAGTCAAAAATGGCAGAATAAAATCTGCACCTTTTTGGATGATACCGCCTTTGGTAAAAATAACAATCAAACCGACTACGAGTTATACTTAAAGTTCAATAAAGTTCTTCGGAAAATTACTGATGAAATATTCGAACAAACAACAATTTCTAAAATCGCCATAGAAAACTCGGAACCAAGCTGGCCGGACATTTATAAAAAATTAAATGAATTCCTGCAAATCTAGACTCACTTAGTTAGCAAAAATTCAATATTCGCCTTTTCAACACCATTAACAATAATCGCTATTGCATGTTTTCCAACATAATGTTTACGGGTTGACAAATTCGCAAATGAATGTTTTTTAGATAAATTGTATTCGCCTGGTTTGTATTCTTTTTCAGATATTTTAAATACTTTTTTTGAGAACTTATTATTAGCTTTGGCAAATGTGACGGCATATTCAAGTCTGATTTTAGTCTTTTTCTTACTGCCGACTTTGAGGGTGTAAGAAAATTCAGTTTTTTCACCGATTTTGATTTTCTTTTTATTTACCTTCAAATTATTGACACTTATATTTTTGGGATCGCCAAATCCAAAAAGTTTCATAGCCTGACTATTACCGGCCTTAAGTAATGTCCGGCAGGCATGCTTTACTATCCAGTTGGTATCTTCTGTTTTACCAAACCATTGTTTTGATATTTTTAACGCCAGATTTGGATGATCTTTTGAGATATCATTTAGATTATTGGCGACCGATCGTCGCACAAATTCTGATTCATCGTTTTTCAAAAGTTCAAGAATTGGTAAAATCGATGATGGATCTTTTTTGAGATTTGGAAGGGCCATTGCCCAGGGAAGACGCGGTCGACAACCTTCGGATGAAAACCGTCGGACATTTTTTTCTTTATCTTTGGCCAGTTTTTTCATGTAGGCCATTGCCTTTTTTTCATTCATTATAATAAACGGCCGGATAGCAAATTCAGATGATGAGTATTTTGTGAAAACAGCAAGAGCGTCAAGTGAGATCTCCCAATTTTCGACTCCATACCTCTCGACAAAATCCGGCAAGCAGATAGATTCGAATCCTTTTACTTTGGGAGCCGCTTTTATCAGGATACCAAGTGTCTTTTTATAAGAAACCGGTAGAGCCGGTTTCATACATTCTGTGACATGGTGCATTTTTGCCATCAGTTCTAAATTGCCATAATTTTTATCAAAAACTGATTTGACAAATTTCTTTTTATCGAATTTTGAGTAAGTTGATTTAAGTACATCGGCAAACTTGGTCACCGATTCTTTTGTGAAATAATTATCTTTTAGTTTCTCAGGCATAAAACTCTCCCAGAATTATATACAATATTATACAACAGACTTAAGAAGCCTTATGCCTTTAATATTGTCAATCACATATTATTAGCAATTCAAAGTTGAAATTAGAAAACCAAATCTGAATAAAGATTATTAATTTTTATAATAAATCTTCCGCCAGTTCCTCTAATTCAGGAGGTCTCATGTTCGCCAGTTTTTTTTCGGATAACGACAAGCTTGGCTTCGTTTTTTGCAATGCTTCCCGCAATGCGTTAAACATTGGTTTAATCGGCAAGCCTTGTTTTTTTATGTTATCGAGCCGATCAGTAAGCATTTTTGCAGCATTTTTGATTTCATCTGGACTGGGTTGGGACGATTGCTGAGTTTGTGTATGACATTGTTGAGTGGTTTCCTCCAAAAACTGAGCACAACCTCTTGGACTGTTATTAATTCTCACTTCTACCTCCCTGACAATATTATGCCGGTTATATCTTTATATTTATCAAAGTGCCTGAAAAGAGAGAGTTATCCGACCGGATTAACAACTCCTTTATTTGAATAATGTGATTATATAATATAATAAATTTATATACAATCAAAGACAAATTCTATATATCTTGTAAGACCCTATAGAATAAGGGCTGTAGGCCAAAGCTTTAACAAACACATTTAACTTTGTATAATTTATATATTTCCTAAATGTTATTTTATACTAATAATGCGAGGAGTATTATGCCAATTAATGCAAATTATTGTAATCACCAAAACCACAACACGTTACAACACAAATAAATATCTACTTATTAAAACAGACACCCGTCTGTTTGTTAAATAGAAATGCTTTTTCAGGTTTGATGCTGAAATTGATACTATCACCTATTTTATATTTTGCAGGCTCAGTGCTGATTACAAGGAAATAATCTGAATATTTAATGGTTATTAAGCTTCTATCACCAAGATACTCAAGTGATGTTACCTTGCCGCTTAGCTTACTATTTTTATCCAGAAAAATATCTTCCGGACGGATACCGATTGTTACTTCCTTTGATTTATAATCAGATGGGATAAAAATCGTTGATAGATTAAATGGTTTGATTGTACCACCACTGATAAATCCATCAAGGATATTTATCTTGGGTGTCCCAACAAACGAGGCAACAAAAATATCGGCTGGCTTATTATAAATCTCCTCAACTGTTCCGATCTGTCTGATTTTACCCTTTTCTATCACCACCAGCCTGTCCGCCATTGTTAGTGCCTCGGTCTGGTCATGAGTGACATATACTGTTGTTGTACCAAGTGTTCGCTGAATCTCAACTAATTCACGACGCATTTTATTACGTAAAGCAGCGTCGAGATTGGATAGTGGTTCATCGAGTAAATATAAATCAGGCTTACGGATAATCGCTCGTCCCAGCGCGACTCTTTGTCTTTGTCCACCGGATAATTCTGCCGGACGGGAATCTAATCTATCTGAAAGACCAATCATCGTGGCTGTCACTAACACTCGTTCATGAATCTCTTTTTTATTCACCTTGGCGACTTTGAGCGGGAAAGCAAGATTCTGTTTGACAGTCATATGCGGATAAAGAGCATAGTTTTGAAAAACCAGTGCGACATTTCGTTTGCGGGGTGGGAGATTATCTACTCTATTTTTACCGATCCAGATCTCACCTTCATCGGGGTCTTCGAGTCCAGCAATCAATCTTAATAAGGTCGACTTACCACATCCGGATGGGCCAAGAATCACAACCAGTTCACCATCGAGCGTTTCGATGTTAATATTATCGAGCACTTTTGTGTCGGAGAAATTTTTGTCGAGTGCTTTTATGTTCAGTCGTGGCATGGACAGAAGATAAGAAAATTAAATACGCATATCAAAAGAATAAATAAAAGGCCCAACTGTTTTGTGTTGCATTTAATATATCATTCATGTTCTTTTTGAGGACGAAGGAGTAATGTAATGATTCAGAAACTGGTTTGGCTGGCATTAGCCGGGGCGGTGGGAACATTGGCTCGGTATGGGTTGGCCGGATATATTGATAAATTTAACGGAAGCACGTTTCCTTGGGGGACTGTCGCCGTTAATCTTGTTGGATGTTTTGTGGCTGGTTTATTATGGGCACTGTTTGAAAACAAATGGCCCGCATCGATTGAAATAAGAACAATTGTTTTAATCGGTTTTCTGGGAGCCTTTACTACTTTTTCTACATTGATCTTAGAAAGCGGTCATCTGATTCATACGACTCAATGGATGCGCGCTGTTGGAAATATCATGATGCAGAACGGTGTTGGATTTATTGCTTTGTTTGCCGGGATGTATTTGGGCCGGATGGTATAGGATTGATTGGCAAGTATTAAGGCTGATTATACCCACCCTCCAGGTGGGCTACAAGAACTTGGTGTGTTTAACGTCTATCCTTATTATATTTTTTGATGCGGTTATATATTTGGTAGAATTGCCCAACTCATCAATTAGCTCCACATTTATCACTAATTGAAATGAATATTTTCCTTCAGTCATCTTTTCTTTCCATGGAATTGGAATAAAACTGAGGCTTATTCTTTTCTTTTCATTTTTTGGCAAAGAAAATACACCAATAGAATCCTTATCGATATTGCTAATATTATGGAATGCAAAGTTGTCAACCAAATATATATCCTGCTTATAGTTTAGTGTAAATATGGGAGAATCAAGCGGAAACATAATATCTTTATTACCATAATTTTCAAATTCAATATCAATTCTTAATGTATCACCCGTAGTGTATGATATCTCCTCATCCACAAAGTTCATTTGAAGATTTTTTGAGCTATCCAAAACATTTGGTTTTTTACAGAACGCTAACAATATACAAACTAGTAATAATAATATTAACAGGTTCCTCACCTTTGACCTTACAAAATTAGTCATTATTCCAAAACCTTCCCACCCTCAATCTCAAATCGCTGAGAATTATCAGACAAACTATCAGGCAGGCCGGATGCGCTGGTTAAAAACACTTGCCCAAACTGACCAAATGTTTCGACCAACAATTCTTTGCGGGATTCATCGAGTTCGGCGAAGATCTCATCGAGAAGTAAAATCGGCATATCGTTGCGAATCGATTTCAAATACTCAAAGACACCCATCTTAAGCGCCACCGTCGCCGTTCTAAGCTCCCCCTGTGAGCCATACGACCGAGCCGGGAACTCACCTATCGTGAAATCTATTTCATCGCGATGTGGACCAACCATTGCAATCTGTACTATCCGTTCGCGTTGGGCGTACCGTTTTAGTTTCTCACTGAAGCTACTTTTTATAGTATCGAGTGTGATCTCATTTTCAGGAAGTGCAACCGATGGATTATAAACAGTACTAAAATTCATACCTTTTGATATTTTTTTATACGCTAACGACGCCGTGATTTTAATTTTTTCCAGAAAATTATAACGAGCCAGCATCACCGATGAACCATATTCGATAAGTAGATCATCATACGGTGTCTCACCTGAATTGTTTTCCTGTTTTAGGAAAGCATTTTTTTGAGTTAATGCTTTTTGGTAATCGGTCAGATCGGCAATATACCTCGGTGAGGCCTGCGATAGGTACAAATTAATAAAGTCACGTCTATATGACGGTGAACCAGAAAGAATCGCAATATCTTCAGGAGCGGATGAGACGGCAGAATGGCGTTCAAATAATTCGGAGGTTTTAATAGTTACTTTTTCGACTTGTATTTTTTTTCGTCCACCTCTTTGGTACGCTATGGCTGACAAATACTCTTTGTTATCCGCATACAACTGTCCTTCAAGTCTATAATACTCATCACCCTCGCGTAAAAGTAACTTATCGGGTGCGCCACGCTGAGAACGCCCTAACAGCAATACAAATATAGCTTCCAAAAGATTAGTCTTACCAGAACCATTTTTACCTGAGAAAACATTTATGCCGTCAGTAAATTGTAATTCGGCTTCTTTGAAATTTCTATATGAAATTAATTTTAGATTATTGATTTGCATGATACAAAACGGCGGAAATCAAAAGATAATGATAAATAATTTTACAACCCTGTTTTGAACCGACAGTCATACAAAAAACAATTACTCGGCCAGACGGAGCGGCATTATCAGACAGAGAAATTCTTCTTTGGGAATAGATGGCGAATAAACTATCCCGGCGGCAACCGCACTAGAAAGCTCAACAATCACCTCGTCGCCCTCGATTTTAGTTAGAATATCACTGACATAAAGAGCATTGTACCCAAGCTCAAGGGCATCACCGGTGTAGTCACATGGAATAACTTCCTTACCTTCACCACCAACATCGGCGTTGGTCGTTGAAATAGTAAGATTATTATTCTTTACACCAAATTTAACCTGATGTGTCAGTGAATTGGATAAGATCGAGACTCGTCTGACCGCGCCAGCCAGCTCATCTTTTGAGATAATTATCTTTTTGTTACTTTCACTTGGAATCACCTGCTCATAGTTCGGATAAGGTCCCTCGATCAAACGTGAGGTTAAAATTATATCACCCAGGTTAAAAATAATATTATGCTCACCAAAAATAATTCCGATCTCTCCATCACCCTCACCAACAAATTTCGGAATAACGTTTAAAACTTTGGGTGGGATAATAATATCCTCAGCGACACCCTGCAGTTTTTTATTTTCTACAGATATCTTTGCCAGACGATGACCATCGGTAGCCACCATATTCATCCTGTCGCCGCCGGTTGACCAAAGAACACCATTAAGAGCCGGACGGGTTTCATCGGTTGAACAGGCAAAAGTGCTCTTTTTTATCATCGTCACCAAATGATTACTATCAAGACTTATCTGTTTTTTGATATTAACAGTTGGGAGTTTTGGGAAATCATCAGCCGAAGCGCAGGCTATTTTATATGAACCACGAGGAACTTTGATCTCTACTCTTGAGGTTGTTCCTTCAAAGGTGACCTCGGATTCCGGAAGTTCTTTGATTATATCAAAAAGAATACGTGCTGGAAGAACCGCAACACCTTTTTTGGCTACATTGCAATCAAAAGTCGCCGTAATTGAAACTTCAAGATCAGTCGCGGAGATTTTTAGTTTATTATCTAATGCTTCAAATAAAATATTTGATAAAATCGGCAAAGTTGATTTTGATGGTACAATCTGAAGGATTGATTGAAGGTATCCGCTCAGTTTTGATTTCGATAAATTAAATTTCATTCCCATGCTCCGGGTTTGTTATTCACACTGTTATATATTTATTCTTTACATATATATTAAATAAATAGTAATAATAAGGTCTGTTAGTTTGTGAGTAACCTCCTGTTGGTTTCTCTTATTTTAATGTCTTTCATACAACTATCTTTACAAAGAGAGGATACCGTTTCTGTTGATAGCTTGTCAACAATTGTTTTCTGATATTCTATTTGTCCACACCGAAATAAATTCAACATATTATCAACTATCTTATCCAACGGTTTTCCACAGTAAATTAATTAAGTAATTTGGCCGTAATCGCCTCAACTTTTTCCTTAAGTTCAAAGTTTTCATATATCTTTTTGGTTATCAAATCGCAGGCATGAATCACAGTTGAGTGATCACGGCCACCAAAAGCATCACCAATATCTTTTAATGAAAGTGAGGTATATTTTCGGCTCAGATACATCGCGATCTGGCGAGCCTGGGCAACCTGGGCGGTCTTTTTTCTGGCTTTCATCAGATTTTGATCAATACGGAAAAATTCCGATGTCTTTTGCTGAATAAGTGATACCGTAATTTCTTTTCTGGTACGATTAATTTCTTTGCCTAATATCCGTTTGGTGAAATCGAGATCGATCTTCACCTTTTCAAGTGAGGAATACGCTAAAAGTTTGTTAAGACAGCCCTCAAGGTCACGAATATTGCTGGTAATATTGTCAGCTATAAAATAAAGAGCATCTTCGGGTACTGGTATTTTCTCTCTTTCGGCTTTGGCACGCAATATGGCAACCCGAGTTTCCATAGTTGGTTGCTGCAAATCTGCAATCAACCCGGATGAAAACCGCGATAACAAGCGCTCTTCGAGTCCTTTGGTTTCGTGCGGATGACGGTCAGAAGTTAAAACAATCTGTTTTCCAGCATGATAAAGGTCATTAAAGGTATGGAAAAACTGCTCCTGAGTTGACTCTTTACCGGAGAAAAATTGGATATCATCAATTAGCAGAACATCGGCATTACGATACTTTGATGAAAAAGATGATATCGTTCCGGTTGAAATTGAATTAATAAAATCAGATGTAAACTTCTCAGACGAAGCATAAATAATTTTTTTATTCTGATTGTTTTTTAACACCTGTTGTCCAATTGCCTGAGCCAGATGTGTTTTCCCCAATCCGGTACCGCCGTAGATAAATAGCGGATTATAATTAGTTGCGCCGGGATCACCGGCGACAGCCACCGCGGCCGCATGCGCAAATTGATTAAAATCACCAACGACCAAATTATCAAAGTTGTATCTCTTATTAAGAGAATTAGCGGGTGGTATCTGGGGCCTTGTTGTCAAAGGTTCAGATTCCAGTTGAGATGCTGAAAGTTCCATCTCGGTTTGAGGTATATCTTCACAATTGTATGTCTCAAAGGAATAAGCTATTCCATTGGTACCAACCTCATTTATCGCCTCAGATATTAAATCAGAATAGTGGCCTTTAAGCCAATCGGCTACAAACTGATTGGGAACTTTGATAATAAGCGAGTCAGGTTTTCCGTTATTGCCCTCGACATTGTTCCCTGCTTTTGTGTGTCTAAACCAAGTATTATAAGAATGCTTTTTTATCCTTAAGGCGATATATTTCAGACAATCATTCCATACCTGGTTATCTTCAAAACTGTTTATGGCGGTCATTTTCTCCCCAGTTGCCAAAAATTAGTACGGGTAATTCTTCCAATGAATTAGGAGGCTTAGATATTACTATTAAAGTGGTGTTTTAATTGCAAACAAGTTATCAACAATATATGAATGCGTATTTGTGACACAAACGGATAGCTGTATAACGGTTCCACCACGCTAAGCATCCCCCGGCGCTAAATTATTAACATTTTATTAACATGCAGTTAAGCATATCATTCTGACAGTCATATAAAACAAAGAAAATACGTCAGGGTCAAGCTTTGAGGGCTTTATATTTAACAAATTTGGAACTTGTTATCACTTCGCTAATTATAGAGAACACTTTTTTTCATAATTGTACTATTGGGTTCTGTAGTGGCGCATAAATATATTTTTCAAAGCTGTAAAGTATATAGGCGCAATAGGTACAACTTACTTTTTCGTATCTACTATAGTACTGGCAATATCTAAATAATAATTGGCCAACTCAGCATCTTTTGATAGTGCAACTGGTGTTCCATTATCGGCCGCTTCACGGATTTCAGTTCTAATCGGAATCTCACCAATAAATGGTACTTCAAGTTTTTTGGCCAGGTCTTTACCACCATCTTTGCCGAAGATATAATCCTTCTTACCATTATTTTCATAGTACGACATATTTTCGATAACACCCAGTACCGAGAGTTTGGTTTTATCTGCCATTTTGGCAACTCGTCCTGCTGTGTGTGAGGCAACCGGTTGCGGGGTGGTCACAACTAACAATTCCGCTTTGGGTAGTGCCTGACCGATAGTAATAGCAATATCACCGGTACCCGGAGGGAGATCGATCAAGAGGAAGTCAAGTTGATCCCAGAGAGTATCATTGATAAACTGATTGATTGCCTTATGTAACATAGGTCCGCGCCAGATAACGGGTTGACTTTCGTCAATAAAGAAACCCATTGAGATCACCTGTATATTTTCACGACGAAGTGGGACAATATGATTATCAATT
>JAAERC010001198.1 GCA_024230695.1 Candidatus Zixiibacteriota bacterium | reverse complement strand
AAAGAAGTCAACTCAGACTGATCAGGAAAAGATTCAAATGAAATGGTCTTAAATTGAAAATCAACAAACGAAGCCGTCATCATAGTTATGGCAACAATACCGACCATCAACATAAGGTGTCGCGATCGTAAAAGTGCCCCAAATGATTTTTTCATCGTAACCGATGATTTAATGCCATCGCGGGAAACCTCGGAAACTCCAAAGCCACCTTTAATTTTTATTGACCATATCATTGATACCAACAAACCTAATATTATCAGAAAACCAATGCAAAACAGAAGAAGGTTTTCGGTCGAAATGTTAAATGTCTGAACAAAGATAGAGGTCACTTCGCCGCCGGTAAAAGCACCCAAAATTCCGGCAATCCCGAGAAGTGAGAATATTCTTTTTGCCTGCGAGGCATCATATACGGTATTTGCCAACAGCCAGAATTGTGATGTAATTAAGGCACCATAAATACTTACCCAGGCATAAAACAGATAATATACCCAGGGCTGGTTTATTTGCACCAACCATCGCAAAACAATCAGGTTAATAATTATTACGCCAATTGTATAAAGAATTAATTTGTTCAAACGTAATTTATTACTTGCCCTGGAATAGACCAAAACCACTGGAGCAGTTACCAGAGCGGTTAGTATAAATACTAAAGGCAATTGTTCCGGGCTTACCTTAACAAGAAATAATGAATCACGGGCCGGTTTCAGCAGATAATAGGTAATTAAAATAAGGTAATAACTGGCAAGCATCAGAATAGTGATTGCGGCCTCACCTTTGCGAATATCTATGATTGAACTTAATAACTTTTTCATAATTTT
>JAAERC010001197.1 GCA_024230695.1 Candidatus Zixiibacteriota bacterium | reverse complement strand
ATCGAACGTGAGATCATCGCCATTTCCTGTTGGCGGTTATCAACTCGCCCCGGACTGGTCATCATCTGGATATAATCAATTATCAATAGATCAATATTATGTCGCGATTTCAAGCGACGAGCCTTTGCCCGCATCTCAAGTGTCGAAAGAAAAGCTGAGTCATCAATAAAAATGTCTGCTTCTGAAAGCGGTCCACTGGCATGAGTCAGTTTAACCCACTCAGAATCTCTAAGTTTCCCGGTTCGAAGCATATGCTGACTAAGCCGAGCCCGTCCACAAAGAAGCCTCATCACTAATTGTTCCTGTGACATTTCAATCGAGAAGACACCTACAGATTTTTTTTCTTCAAGTGCTACATATTCAGCGATGTTTAAAGCAAATGCCGTTTTACCCATCGAGGGTCGCCCGGCAACAACAACAAAGTTACTATTATGAAGTCCGGCAGTTATTTTATCAAGTTCACTGAATCCGGTAGGAACGCCAACCAAACCGCCCTTTGTGTTCTGGTAATCTTCCAACTGCTCAAAAGACTGCGGCAAAAGCTCAGAGACGCGGGTGAAACCTTTTCTTAAACGACTTTCGGCAATAGTAAATATTTTCTGTTCGGCAGTATCGAGAAGATTCCCTACTTCATCATCCTGGTCATAACAACTCTGGGTTATATTATTTGAAATATTAATCAGATTTCGTAAAACAGATTTTTCAATTACAATATCAGCATATGATTTAACATTAGCCGTACTGGCCACACCATCAATCAGGTCAACGAGGTACAACCGTCCCCCAACCTTTTCAAGCTGATCCATTTGGGTTAATTCTTCGGCAACAGTAGTGATATCACAAGGTTCGGATTTTTCATATAGAACAAGAATGGCCCGGAAAATCACTCTATGTTTTGGGAAGTAGAAATAATCTTCACTATTAAAATAATCAATTATATCATTAAGCGCTTCGGCATCTTTAAGAACCGAACCAAGCACTGCCTGTTCGGCATCCACCGATTGTGGCGGTTCATATCGATTGGCTTCTCTATTTTTTCCGGTCCTGACAGCCACAATTACTCCTGAACCAATATATCATATTTGGCTTTTAACATTTTTATATCTTCCCAGCAATCCTTTTTATACTTCTGAAAACGAAGCAGAGCCGCCGGATGATAGGTCACAATAAACGGTGTGTTTTCAAACTCATGCCAGCTCCCGCGAAGTTTCCCAAGCGGTGTGGTTGTATCTAAAAGAGCCTGCGCCGCAACTCGTCCCAGAGCGCAGATTATTTTCGGTTTGATAATTCGTATCTGTTCCCGAAGATATGGCATACAGGTTTTCATCTCATCCGGTTGCGGGTCACGATTATTCGGCGGACGGCATTTTAAGATATTTGCGATATAGACTTGATTTTCACGAGAGAATTGAATCGCCTCGAGGATTTTATCCAGCAATTTCCCGGCTCGTCCGACAAACGGTTCACCTGAAAGATCCTCATCGCGTCCCGGAGCCTCTCCAACAAACATCACATCAGCTTTCGGATTACCAACACCATAAACAAATTTAGTTCGGGTTGCCCCCAGCGAACAGTTCTGACAATCGCAGATTGCCTTATAATGCCCCGTAAGTGATCTATATTTTGTGATTTCTATACTCTTTTCTAATTTATCCGGTATTTCTATCTTTTCAAGTTTTTGAATATTTTCCGGCATTTCCGGTTCTTTGATATTTTTCTTCAGCGTCATCCACCGTTTTGATAATTCCGATTTTTTCCGGTTAATATTCTCACGATTGACTACTATATCTTTGGTTCCAAGTTCGATCTGGCAATCGGCCGCCCTTTTAAGAAGTATGGCAGTATTGCTGTCCGTCTGGTTTTTCCAATCAATCAACTATTTCACCTTCGCAATTCTTTTAATCAGTTCGTCGGCCAGTTCTCTTTTGTCCATCCGTGGTAATGGAGTCTGTCGCCCCTGCTTATTTATTATTATCACCCGATTACTATTGTTATCAAACGGCGTTTCCTCTTCGGTGCTGTTTAATATTATCAAGTCAAGCTTTTTTGCCTTCAGCTTCGCCTTTGCATTTTTAACACCATTTTCAGTTTCAAGCGCAAATCCGATCAGTTTCTGATTCGGTTTTTTAATTTTACTTAAGCTACTCAATATATCAATGGTGGGAGATAATTCAAGGGGTTGGGCATTTTTATTTGATTTTTCTTTTTTGATTTTTTGTGTCGAAACATTTTTAACTTTAAAATCAGCCGGAGCCGCCGCCATAATCAGATAATGCGCGGTCTTAAAATGCTTTTTAACCGCGTTGAACATCTGTTGGGTTGATTCAACTTTTACCAGATCAATATCACTATCAATATTTAGGTCAACCGGACCAGAGACAAGAGTAACATTAGCACCAGCTTGGCGCGCCGATTGCGCCAAAGCATAACCCATTTTGCCTGATGAACGATTTGAAATATATCGCACCGGATCAATAGCCTCGCGGCATGGCCCGGCCGTCACAATCACATTTTTATTTTTTAGGGGTAAATCTATTTTGTTCGATTTTTTACTTTTTTTTTTCTAAAGTAAGTATCGATTTCCGAAAATATCTCATCGGGCTCAAGCATCCGTCCAACGCCGGTGGTTTCACAGGCTAATTCGCCTTTACCCGGCCCAACAAACATATAATCAAGCGATTTTAGATACTCGATATTGTTTTGCGTGATTGGATTTACATACATCTGGGTATTCATTGCCGGGGCAAACATAATCGTCGCCTTTGTGGCACAAATTACAGTTGAAAGCAAATCATCACAGATACCGGAAGCAATTTTCCCGATACAATTGGCTGTGGCCGGGGCAATAACAAACAGATCGGCCCATTCGGCCAGATCAATATGATGAGTCGAGGCGTATCTATCAGGAAACATCTCGCTGGCAACCGGATTTTGTGAAACGGTTTCAATTGTCAGGGGCGTGATAAATTTGGTTGCCGATGATGTCATAATGGTACGCACTTCAGCACCTGCCTGTTTCAGCAACCTGATGAGAACAGGCGTTTTATAGGCGGCAATACCGCCCGTTAAACCAACTATGATTTTTTTATTTTTTAAAGACATACAGGAATTACTGATAGTCTAAAAAACTATCAATTTACTGTTTCTGCTTCATCCGGAATCAAATGCGGCATCTCTCCTGCCGATTCGATTGCCCGAGATTCGGAGAAAAGAATCGTCTCAATTAGCATTTTCACTTGATCCAGATTAATAGATGAGGTCCAAATCATCGAACCCCGCTCCAGAACCATCTCAAACTGCTGGTCATTCAGAAGACCCAAATGACGCAACTGCAGGAGATAACCTACTGCCTCAGAAGAGAATAACTGTCTTTCCTGAGCAGATAAAATTCTAGTCGCATTTGCATTTATTGTTGAGTTATACAAAAACTCATTATCATTTTGAAGATGATCAAGGAACCAGGAATATGCCGAACTTATTTCATTCTCTGTAAATCCCTGACCTTTTAGGTAAGTCGCGATCTCTTCGAGATCGTCAAGTCGACCTTGTTGATCCTTGATTTTTGACATCAAGAAAACAACTATTTCTAATACTCTATCTCCCACTATCCCGTAATCCTCCGTAGTTCCAAGAGCTATACACCAATTTAAGTAATCTCGCCCCTTTATGCAAGCGGATTCTCGCCCCCGGCCACTATTTTAGTGTTTAAAATGCCTCGCTCCGGTAAAGACCATTGCCGCATTTTTTTCATTCACAGCTTCAATTACCTTATCATCACCTTTTGAGCCACCCGGCTGAATTATCGCGGTAACTCCGGCATCCAAAGCAACCTCTGCTCCATCGGGCATCGGAAAAAATGCATCGGAAGCCAGCACTGCTCCTTTTGCTCTTTCTCCGGCTCTTTTCACCGCCAATTCGCTGGAATCAACCCGCGATGTCTGCCCCATTCCAATACCAACGGTTGCCATATCTTTTACGATAACAATCGCATTTGATTTGGTATGTTTTACTATTTTCCATGCAAATAGCATCGATTTAATTTCATCGGAGGTGGGCTTTTTCTCGGTAATGATTTTCAAATCTTTTTCAGTCGTAACAAGATCATCGGCTGTCTGCAATAAGACTCCGCCGCGAACATACTTGGAAACGGTTTCATCTTTCGGTCGGCCTTTAAGTATCTCCGGCAAAATCAATAAACGGCGATTCTTCTTTTTCTTAAGAAGCGCAAGAGCATCATCATCAAATCCGGGTGCCAAAATACATTCGACAAAAAATGTCTTATGCAAGAGTTCCGCGGCGGCCAAATCAACCTGTTTATTAAGGCCGATTATTGATCCAAAGGCGGATAATGGATCACATGCTAATGCTTCACGATAAGCATCGGTTAAGGTTGCTCCAACTGCCGCACCACACGGATTGGCGTGTTTGAGAACACACGCGAAAGGCTCATCAAAATCGAGAAGCATATCAAGACAGGCATCAAGATCGCCAATATTATTATATGAAAGTTCTTTTCCGGCCAACTGTTCAGCACGACCCAATGTTGCCCCTTTGAAATTACCATCAATATAAAATGACGCCCGCTGATGCGGATTTTCTCCATAACGCATCGATGATTTTAGTGTAAATGCATAGTTGATCTTATCAGGCATTTCGGCCTTGTTGTCAATCGCCTTGCCGGTGTTAAAATATGCTGAGATCGCGCGATCATAACGATGAGTCATATTAAATGCTTTGGTTGCCAATTTTCTTCTGAACTCAATATCTAATGTGCCATCATTTTCATTCATCGCCTTTATAACCGAGCCATAATCTTCGGGGTCAGTAACAACCGCCACACCATTATAATTTTTGGCCGCGGCCCGAAGCATGGTTGGTCCGCCAACATCAATATTTTCAATAATCTCAGCATCAGTCGAATCCGGATTGGCGACGGTCTTTTCAAATGGGTAGAGATTTACCACGACCAAATCGATTCGTTTGTATTCCTGTTGCGATAACTCTTCTTCATCATCGGCATTGTTACGTCGGTACAAAATACCGGCATGAACTTTTGGATTAAGCGTTTTAACCCGCCCGCCCAGTATTTCCGGTGCTCCGGTAAAAGTCGATACTGATATCGCCTGAACACCTTCTTTTTTAAGGGCCGCTAACGTGCCTCCAGTAGAAATGATCTCAACACCAAATTCCGATAGTGCCGATGCAAACTCAGCCAATCCGGTTTTATTTGAAACAGAGATCAACGCTCTTTTAACTTCTATTTTTTTATCACTATCTTTCATAATCACTTCCCTGTTAACATTTTCATAGCCTCACGATATTTGGCAACCGATTTTTCCAGAATCTCTGCCGGAAGTTCCGGACCTGGGGGAGTTTTATCCCAATCAAGACCAGAAAGATAATCACGAATAAATTGTTTGTCAAAAGATGGTTGTCCGGCGCCCGGCTTATAAAGACTCTTGGGCCAAAATCGAGATGAATCTGGAGAGAGAACCTCATCGATCAAAATAAAACGATCATCTTTATATCCAAATTCAAATTTTGTATCGGCAATAATAATTCCCTTGCTCAATGCGTAATCGGCCGCTTTGGAATATATTTCTATTGATTTATTACGGCATAATTCGGCTGTATCATTATCAACAATTTCGCACATCTGAGTAAAAGAGATATTTTCATCATGACCATCATCGGCTTTAGTTGAAGGAGTAAATATCGGAGCCGGAAGTTTATCCGATTCGATCAAATCAGATGGAAACGAGAATCCGTGAACCTCATTTGCTCCATTGGCACGTGCGTTCAAAAGTTCTTTCCACATCGATCCGGAGATATAACCCCTGACGATACATTCAATATCTACACGCTTGGCCTTTTTCACCAACATCGACCGACCTTCAAGCTGTTCACGATATTTATGAAGATCCGCCGGAAAATCATCAACTTCCGATGCAATAAGATGTGATTCAATAACATCTTTTAAGAAATCAAACCAGAAAAGTGACATTGAAGTTAAAATCTTGCCTTTACCGGGTATTCCTTTGGGAAGGATAACATCAAACGCTGAAATTCTGTCTGATGATACAATCAACAGCTTATCATCAAGATCGTACACGTCGCGTACCTTTCCTCTTGAAAAAAGAGGATATTCCTCTATGTCTGTAAACAGAACGGCTTTATCAGTATTCTCCATAATTATTCCCTATATTTTCTTAGTTTCACAAATTAATTTATTTAATGCGTCAGGATATATACGATGTTCCATTTTTAATACTTTTGCCGCCAAACTCTTTGGAGTATCCTGAGCTGAAATTGCCACTTTTTTCTGCATTATTATTTTGCCATGATCATAGATATCATCAACGAGATGTACTGTCACGCCCGATTCCTTATCACCGGATTTAATAATTTTATCATGCACATGACGACCATACATTCCTTTACCACCATACTTTGGTAACAAGGCTGGATGAATATTAGTAATACGATTTTTAAAATATTTGACTACTGTCGACGGCAAAAGTTTTAAGTAACCGGCCAACGCAATAAATTCAACTTCATATTCTTTTAGCATCTCTAACAGATCCCGACGAGCATCCTCTTTGGACGGATAATTACTTACCTTATATACAAAGGTATCAATTCCCGCATTAAAAGCTCGTTCAAGTCCATAGGCGTTATCATGTCCGGATATAACCAATACTATTTCCCCAGATAAGCGCCCAGCCTCGGAGGCATCCATTAATGACTGAAGGTTGCTTCCTCCGCCAGAAATAAACACCGCGATCTTTGCCCTACAATCCATTCAATCTCTCCCGTAACACTCCCATCATTTTGTAATTATAAAAATGGAAAATATTTTTCAATTTCATAATCGGTAACTTTTTCTCGATATCTGGCCCACTCGACCTTTTTGTTGGTAATCAATTGTTCAAAAATATGATCTCCGAGGGCTTCGCGAGCTATTTTTGAATCTTCCATTGCATTTATGGCGTTTTCCAAAGAATCAGGTATGGCATTAATATGATTACTTGCCATATCACTAGGCGTCATTTTATATATATTTTCTTCTGTAGGTTCCGGTATTTCATATTTACCCTCAATCCCAGCCAATCCAGCGGCAAGCATCACTGTAAAAGCCAAATAT
>JAAERC010001196.1 GCA_024230695.1 Candidatus Zixiibacteriota bacterium | reverse complement strand
TTATATCATATTTATGATTATTGTCAAGCCTAATGTCACTATCTGCCAAATAAATCAACAAATAATAAAAGAAAGGCGCTTCTTATACTACAACTTCCTTTTCCATTTGGTGCCATCGGGACTATCCTCAAGGATTATCCCCTCTTTCAAAAGATCATTACGGATCTTATCAGCTGTCGCGAAGTCCTTATTTTTCTTCGACTCGGTCCGCTTATTGATCAAATCTTCTATCTCAGAGTCAATTCCTTCGGTATCCCAATTCAAAATATTTAAAACAACATCAATCTTCTCTACTGCCGCTATCGCTCTATCACGCTCATCGGTTGATAATTTCTTTTCAGATCTTAATCTATTAATATCGCGGACCAGATCAAACACCTCACCAAGCGCCGCCGAGATATTAAGATCATCATCGAGAGCATCCTCAAACCCGGCCAGAGCATCATTGATTATCGTATCAGCCTCACCCGATGACTCTCCCCCGCCAAAACTCTGGAGATTCTTATAAAAATCTGTATAGCGACTAAGTGTCTTACGAGCCGAATCAAGCGCACCAATAGTAAAATTATATTGTTGACGATAATGCGTACTCATCAGCATATATCTGACCGCCACCGCCGGATAACCTTTATCGAGCAAATCACGAAGTGTGTAAAAATTGTTCAACGACTTCGACATCTTTTTGCCGTCAACAATCAAATACCCGGCATGTAACCAGTATTTAACAAAAGGTTTACCGATAGCACCCTCGGATTGTGCGATTTCGTTCTCATGATGCGGGAAAATATTGTCCACTCCGCCGGTATGAATATCAAAGGTCTCGCCAAGATATTTCATCGACATCGCCGAACACTCAATATGCCAGCCGGGACGTCCTTTTCCGATATCGGTTTCCCAGAAAACATCACCATCGTTTTCATCCCATGCTTTCCAAAGCGCAAAATCAGAGACAGATTCTTTTTCATATTCATCAGATGCGATTCGTGCACCAACCTTCAGGGTCGAAAGATCAAGATGAGCCAGTTGTCCATATTTAGGAAATTTACTTATAGAATAATAATAGTTGCCATCGACCTCGTAGGCGATACCTTTTTCCTGCAGTTTCTTGATTATCTCGACCATTTCGGGAATATGATCAGTCGCGGCCGGATAATGTTCGGCGCGGTCGATCCCAAGGGTATCAAGATCCTCAAAAAATGCGTCTTTGAATTTATCAGTGACTTCTTTTAAAGGAATCTTTTGTTCAATACTCGCTTTGATAGTTTTATCATCGATGTCGGTCAGATTCATTACCTGAGTGACTTTGAAGCCCTTAAACAAAAGAAAACGACGCAGGATATCCTCAAACATATAAGTGCGAAAATTCCCGATATGCGCATAATTATAAATAGTCGGACCGCAGGTGTACATCCGGAAATGGTTATCTTCCAGAGGAACAATCTCCTCTTTGGTGCGGGTCATCGTATTAAAAAATTTCAGCGCCATATCAAATCCTTTTTAATTCGCGAGAAATCATAATTAAGTAATCTCAGCAAAAAGCTAATATATAAATACTTTGAGCTTCATCAAACTTATTTCAGACAAATCTCTGGCAATTCATTCAGAGATTTAATCATAACTATATCATCGGGAAAAGGTTCAGGATATTCACGCCCCTCCCGGAATTTTAATATCGAAAAGATACCATTTTCGCGAGGGCCTTCAAAATCCTCAATAAACCTGTCACCAATAAATATCAACTGCTCCGGTTTTAATCCGGATTGCTCAACCGCTTTTTCATATATCAGCCGATGTGGTTTGCGATAACCAAACTCAGACGAAAACAGAAGTGAATCAAAATATTTGATTAATCCAAATCTCTCCATATCGGCCATATGATATTTTGCGGGAAATATTGTGTTGGAAACCAGCCCAAGTTTGAGTCCGGCATTTTTTAATTCACCTAAAACAGATTTGGCGTCATCAATAATAGTCAATTGATTTGAGATTACATTATAGTAAAACTTAAAGAACTTTGAGATTATCTCATTATTGCTATCGATACAAACAACTTTCAGAAGCTCGGCGATTTTATCAAGCACATTCCACTCTTGAAGTGTCCGACGTGAAGATTCCCGGTTTTTGTCCCTGATTTTTAAATATTCTTCGGTTATCTTATCATATGATGGAAGCGGACTAATAGAGCCTTTCAAATAATTATATCCGGCTTCGAGAGCCAACAGATTCATTTCATCCCAGGGGATATTTTCATATTCGATCAGTGTTGAGCCAAGATCAAATATAACACCTTTAATTTTTGATTTTTCAGGAGTCTTCATATTGTTCACCATTAACCTTTTAAGGCTGATTCGCAGATTTTCTTGATAAGCGTCTCAAAATCAACATCGGCTTCTTTGGCCGCCATCGGTGCCAGTGAAAGTTCGGTCATGCCCGGCAATGTATTCAATTCGAGAAACCATGGGATACTATCTTTATCGAGAATAAAATCGACCCGCGCCAACCCAGAGCATTTTAGGGCATCATAGGTACGGCGGCCATAATCTTTGATAAGTTCAGTTGTCTTTTCAGAAAGTTCGGCCGGGCAGATATATTGTGATTTTCCTTTGGTGTATTTGCAGTCATAATCATATATTTCACCAGATGGAATAATCTCGACAAGCGGGTATGAAGTATCATCAAGGACCGCCGATGTTATCTCACGGCCATCAATAAATTGCTCAACTAACACTTCAGGTGACACACCATAAGCCGCTTCTATTGCATCGTTTAACATTTCACCGCCTTTTACCATAGTTAGCCCGACAGTTGAGCCAGAGTTGTTCGGTTTGACTATTAACGGAAAATCAAAAGTATCATTTATGTTACTGATTTGATCTTTTATGCTTTCTCTATCCTGATTAAAAAGCAGATATTTTGGTGTTGGGATTTTCTCATTTTCAATCAGTTTTTTGGCGACTGATTTATTCATTGCCATCGCCGAGGATATCATATTCGATCCGGTATATTTTATTTTGGCCATATCAAGCAAAGCCTGAATTGTGCCATCCTCGCCTGCGCCGCCATGAAGCGCGATAAAAACCAAATCGGAGTTATTGTATGGTTCGATTTTAATTGCCTGTGATAAAACTAAGCTCTCAGACAGCTTGAATGCTATTTTCGATATCGATTTATCATCTTTCTCCAGAAGATATTTACCATTGCCATCAAGCAAAGATTCTCCTGTGGCAGTATCAAGTACATTTACGCCATATCCAAGATTTTTCAGAGCGGTTACTATTGCCTCCGCCGAGGTCAGCGATACTTGCCGTTCATCGGAAAGTCCACCGGCTAAGACTAATATGTTTAATTTATCTTCCATTTAATTTCGCTCTACGGAATTTAATTACGACAAAAATGATTAAGATAACAATAATAATTGGCCAGACGATTTTTTCATAAAGCCTTAAATAATAAAATACAGAATCAAAATTAATCACAAACAGATAACTGCTGAATAATAATAAGCCATTAAATATCCAAAATGAAATTGATACAAAAACAAATTTTTTCACTGGGTTATAACGGCTGATACCGGCCACCAATGCTATCACGGCCCGAACACCAACAATAAACCGATTAAATATCAAAAGCAAAACACCTCGTTTGGTAAACCAGTCTTCTAGTCGCGGGATATCATCGCGTGAGAATATCTTATAATTTTTCCTCATAAAGAAATCTCTGCCACGTGATCTGCCCAGATAATAAATAAGCATCATCGAAAGGATCCCGCCAAAATAGACCATCAAAAAAACCAAATATATGTTTAGTCTACCCGATGCCGCCAATGCGCCGCCGGTGACAGTAATAAAATCGCCCGGGATCGGTGGAAATATATTTTCGATAAATGATGCCAAAAATAGAAAGACATATATCCAGAACGGCCCATAGATAAAAAGCTTATCTATAAGATCATTTGTTAGTTGAAGAAATTGTTCCATTGTCTTTATAAATCAATGCCGTAGCCATCACGGCAATCCCTTCTTCCCTGCCGACAAATCCCATCCGCTCATTACTGGTTGCCTTTATTGAAATATTTTCCTCAAGCGTAACAAGAATCTTGGCAATTTTACTTCTCATAACCGGAATATGCGGATTCATTTTCGGAACTTCGGCAATAATCACCGAGTCCACATTACCTATTACATAGCCCTGTTTAATTATTTTTTCAAAAACAAACGCCAGCAATTTGGTGGATTTTATATCTTTATATTTTTCGTCGGTATCGGGGAAATGCGTTCCAATATCGCCCAATCCT
>JAAERC010001195.1 GCA_024230695.1 Candidatus Zixiibacteriota bacterium | reverse complement strand
AGACATAATTTACTCGAATTTGGTGAGTTGTTTTTATTTCTGCTGGCTGCAATGACCTATATCAATACCATGGAAGATCGTAATGTATTTGATAAATTGCGTGCCTGGTTGGTTTCGCAAGGTTTTTCCTTAAGAACCATTTTCTGGATAACCGGCGTTATATCATTTCTTCTATCTCCTATAGCGGACAATCTGACAACGGCATTGTTAATGTCTACAGTGGCGATGGCCGTTGGTGGGACAAATATTAAGTTTGTATCAATCGCCTGTATTAATATTGTTGTCGCAGCCAATGCTGGTGGTGCATTTAGTCCTTTTGGAGATATAACAACATTAATGGTATGGCAAAAAGGTATTATTCAATTTCAAGATTTTTTTGTTTTATTGGTTCCTTCATTGGTTAACTGGTTGATCCCTGCCGGAATCATGTCTTGTTTTATCTCCAGTGAAAAACCAGATGCGATTGAAGAAAAAGTTGAGTTAAAGGATGGCGCTATCATTGTTGCTGTTTTGTTTATATTGACAATTACAATGGCAGTGTGTGCACATAACTTTTTACACCTGCCTCCAGTACTTGGCATGATGACGGGTTTGGCACTGTTAAAACTATTTGGCTATGTTCTAAAAATGAAAATAAAGCGTCAAAATAAAGCAATAGCTGATGATAATGGAGCAGGTGCATTAGGTGTTGAATCATTTGGTGATAGCGATGAAAGTAATAACCAGAAAGAAGAATTTAATATTTTCAAAAAATTAGCCAGAGCCGAGTGGGATACCTTGATGTTTTTCTATGGTGTTATTCTTTGTGTCGGTGGCTTAGGCACTATGGGTTATCTGGCTGCATTATCAGAATTTATGTACGGCGACCTTGGGCCAACGACAGCGAATGTGCTGGTTGGTTTCTTATCTGCCATTATTGATAATATTCCAGTGATGTTTGCTGTGTTAACCATGTTGCCGGAAATGGACCAGACTCAATGGTTACTAGTGACATTAACAGCGGGTACAGGTGGCTCGATGTTATCAATAGGTTCTGCTGCAGGTGTAGCGGTAATGGGGCAGGCCAGAGGTATCTATACGTTTTTTGCCCACCTTAAATGGAGCTGGGCAATAGCATTGGGTTATGCAGCGAGTATTTGGGTGCATTTCCTGGTTAATGCTTAGATGATTTAGCTTCCTGATAAAATACTATGATCCTACCCCAAAAAACTGGAGACCGATTTAAGCCTCTTTTTATATCAGGTGGAAGTATTTCAGAGGTTAACAATAATTATCCTGATCTTTCGCGCTTTTTGTAGACACAAAATCATGCTGCTTTTTCGTATATTTACTGGTTATACCTATACTCAAAATCCATT
>JAAERC010001194.1 GCA_024230695.1 Candidatus Zixiibacteriota bacterium | reverse complement strand
CAGATTCACTTATTTTGGATACTGGTATAGTCTGACCAAAAAAAGGTTCATTATTAAATAGCCATTCTTCGGCTTCTGAATAATTTTTGAAGATTTTTAAATTTAATTTTTTGTTATGGGATGTCGTTTCAAAGAAATTGTATTTTATGAAATCATCGGAGACGACCAAAGCTCTCTTAATCGAAATATCGATTCCCATTTTTGCAATTAATTTCGGGACTTCATCTATCTCTACAATATTCATATTTAGCGAAGATGAGCGTAAATCATAGATAACTTTGCTGTAATGATGTTTTTTATAAACATCTGCGACATCAGAGGTAAATACCTTGAAAGATTTTAGATCAATTTCGCCTTCAATACTTGCTTTAACATATTTTTTATCTTCGTCGTATTCAATGTCATAATTCATTTTGTTCCATAACCCCCTATAAGAAAAATCTATATATTATTATCGGAAATTAATTCTCGATATTAATATTCAATTACAGAATACATGTTATAGTTGGACAATATCTTATCATTTTTGGCTTGTGGGTCGATATTGAGGCAGGATATCCCGGTTACTATTCCATCCTGCTCTTCAATCAATGATATTGCGGCTTTAAGTTGTGTGCCTGTTTCGGACCAATCATCAACAATAAGAATTTTTTCATTTGGTTTGATAGCGTCATCGGCGATTTCGAATTTCTTTTCTTTATGAGAATAATCTGTAAACCAGAATTCTTTTGTCGCCCAGGGGATTTTATCTTTTTTCCTTATCATTACTAGTCCGGCGTTTAGTTCAAAAGCAACACCGGCCCCAAATAGAAATCCCATTGCCTCAAGTGCTACGATTTTATCGATTTGGGAATTTTGAAATGGTTCCGCCATACTTCTAATGAGATATTTCAATGCGTCTACATTTCCGGCCAGCAAAGTTAAATCAACACGATTTTTGCCGTCCATCTCTCTGATATATTTTTTAAGATCCATTGTTTAACTAATATACACATTTTAAACATAAATAATATTAAAAAATCCGTGTAAGCTGTATTGATTTATACCTTTACAGCAGAATGGGTTCGTTCCTTCATTTTTGAGATTTTACTACCAATTCGATGTTGTTTTATCCACCGCCCCTATATGTTCTTTTTGCTCAGCAATACAATAACAATTATCATCCATATACAAATATGTAGTGAATAAAATTAACAATGAAGTTATACTGATTTTGTAATTGGAGTTGGTGCGAGAGTAAACCCAACTTAAATGGCGGGCTACCCAATACCCGGTTTGAATTATCGCGGGTTTGTGCAAGATACCCACCCAATTCCTACTCAGACTTAATGAT
>JAAERC010001193.1 GCA_024230695.1 Candidatus Zixiibacteriota bacterium | reverse complement strand
TCTGACCGAAGTTTTGAGAAGGAGGCCATTCTCTCTCCAGAGCGAGATACCGTTGAATTGGATGCTGACAAAATAGTGCAATGGAAGAATCGGCTGGAGAGGATGATCAAAGACTATTCCTCAAAAATAGAGAAGCCCTAACGAGACAATGCAGCGGACGGGGAAACCCGCCGCTGATTTGGGCGTTATATTTAAAAGGAAATAAGATGAGTTATTGGAGAATGCAACTTCACCCAGATGATGGCGATAACGCTGCATATTATGCAAATCAAAGTATTGCTGCTGGTTTTATAGGTTTAGGTTTTGCTACAAAAGTTGGCGATCTGTTGTCTGATGCTGTGCATGAAATTACTGATACTCAAAAGAATTATGTTCAGTTTGCGAAGAAAATGGATATTGGTGATAAAGTGCTAATAATAGTTCATCATTATCCATTTGCCGTTGTTACTGTTGATGGCGAATATAATTACATCAGAAACCCAGAGCCAGAACTCGGAGTTTGGTTTAAACATTTCCGCAGAATAAAAAAACCAATATTTTTTTCTGATTTTAAAACAAACTCTAAATCGTGGGAGCAATATGTAATGACGGATACAATTTCAATTTTGAAAGATAAAAACTCTAAGTCATTTAAACTCATCGATAAAATGGCCAAATAAAATATAACAAGGCAAATCAACCTGACCAATTACGTTCGCTGTGCTCACAAAAAATGGTCAGGTTATTTGCGACGTTATGTGCAAATCCAACCAACAGTATCAATGTAATGAATATAAAAAACGATATATATAAGCTAAAAGATTATTGCTTAAAAAATAAGTTCTTATTAGTACTCGTGCTTACACTGGTAACATGGAATGGTTATCTGA
>JAAERC010001192.1 GCA_024230695.1 Candidatus Zixiibacteriota bacterium | reverse complement strand
TCATTGTATTTTTTAAGCATAACGTCTTGCGTAACTTGCAAGAGGATTGATAGTAATAGTTATACAAAAAATGATATATTATGTGATATCTCGAACTAACCTAATTGCCGAAGCCCCTCTTGTCAAGTTGACGCTTTTGTTAGAAAATTTGTGCAATGAATTTACCAAAACTCCATTCCAAATTATATAAGCTATGATTACGTTAAATTGGCCATAAAATTTTACATTATGATATTCCACAATAATTTCTGTTACAGATACAACCCATAAAATCCATAATAATGTGCCAAGGGTGTTGTAATAATATAATTCCATTGTCTACTTCCATCCCAAGTTAGCACAAGAAATTCCACAAGGTGCTTTTCCAATCCGATTATGAGTAGTGTATTCCGTTTTAAACATCCTATTCAATAACACAAGCCGCAATTTTGTTATTACCAGTTGTTTTCTAACGTTCAAATCACCTGAGCGTTTACGCATCAGGTGCATTTGATGGTTAGCAGTCCGTTCCATTATTTCAAATCAATAATTACCTACAATTTCATTGTTAACTCATTCAAGTTGTTTATGTTACAAATACCACCCTAAAGCGTTCACACATAAGGGGCATTGTTTCTGTTGGCTCTCGTCCGATGTTTGAACATTCCCTTGAAAAGTAGTCCCAATGTACCTTTCTCCAATATGCTAATGATCGATCTCCTTCTCCCTCTTCATAAGCAAATTTTTCATCAACTTCGT
Source organism: Candidatus Zixiibacteriota bacterium (assembly GCA_024230695.1). The sequence continues at coordinate 140 of JAAERC010001192.1, read as the reverse complement.
TGAATACATTAATTTCAACCTCGATCGATTCTATGATACAGAGCGGTTCTCCTTCCCAATTCGTTATAATACTTAGGTCTCCAACTGATGGTAGTTTTTCATTTTCCGCTTCGTATGCCCAAACCAGACCACAAGTAGCT
>JAAERC010001191.1 GCA_024230695.1 Candidatus Zixiibacteriota bacterium | reverse complement strand
GCTCCTTTGGGAATATTGGCATCAAATTGCCTTTTCATCCCGGCAATAAATTTAACAAAAGCGGCCCGGGCGACAATTGATGCCGCCGCAACCTGAATAATCGCCTCGCCCCTGATCATCTGATGTACCTTAATATTTTTGCCCTTTTCCATCAGTGCGCTTTCAATAAAATCAGCACGGCCAAATTTATCTGAAATGGCCAGATCAACCTCATGTTCCAAAACGATATTTTCAATTACCCGGCTATGTCCCCAGGCTAATAACTTATTAAGATTTTTAATTTTCTGATAAAGCTGGTTATATTTTTCAGGACCGATGACAACCAAAGTATGAACAAAATTCTCAGTGATCCAATTTGATAATTCTAAAATCTTTTTATCTGTAATTTTTTTAGAGTCTCTGACACCATTATCTCGCAAACGAATAACATCGGTTTCATTGGCAAGTACTCCAGCGATAACTAACGGACCAAAAAAATCACCCTTACCGGATTCATCAATACCAAGAATTCTGCCGGATTCTAAGTTATTTATTATATCGCTCAATATATTCGCCGGTTCTCGTATCGATTTTGATCTTATCCCCTTCTTTGACAAACGGCGGGACTTTTACTTCTAAGCCGGTTTCTACTTTGGCCGGTTTAGTTATATTGGAGACCGAATCGCCCTTAACAGCGGGCTCTGATTCAGTTACAGTCAAAACTACGGAAGCTGGCAATTCGACAGAAATCGGATCACCTTTATAAAGCAAAACATTATATTCTTTATTTTCCAACAAATACCACTTTGTATCACCTAACACATCGCCCGAAACTTCGATCTGGTCGTATGTTTTTGAATCCATAAAAGTATATTCATTACTTTGTTCATATAAATATTGCATATCAGTATTCAAAAGATCAGGTTCATCAAATGACTCTGTCGTTAAAAACGATTTTTCCACTACCGCACCGGTTAAAAAATTCTTCATCTTGATTTTAATATGCGGACGACCGCGACCCATTTTTACATGCGCAAAATCTACAACCTGATATGGGCTTCCCTCATACATTAATTTTTTGCCTTTTCGAAGATCACCACTACTTATCATCAAAACCTCCATTATTTCTATTTAAGAATTTGAATATAGACTATTACCCTTAAACAGGCAACTTATTTATTCTTTTGATCATTCTCAATTAAATGTCTATCAGCCGATTTTGAATCAATCGTTTTATGTGGAAATAGTATTGTAAAAATAGTGCCACCATCAGGATTATCCTTAAAATCAATAAAACCCTTATGCGACACAATTATCTTTTGTGCTAATGGAAGACCCAACCCCGAACCGGATGGACTACCGGAGTAAAATGGTGTAAAGATATTGTCTTTATCTATTTCCAAAATTCCTGAACCATTATCAATTATTTCTAATATGGCGTTCTCATCTGAATGCAAATACTTTATCGTAATTTGGCCGATTCCGGTATCATACGATTTGCTGGCATTATCAACTATATTTGATAAAGCCTGTTTTAAAAGTAATTGGTCGCCCTCAATACAAGCATCCTTCCCATCATCTGATTGGAATACTATATCTATATTGGGAAATAATTGTTTGTTTGATACTATGATCTCATTAATAAATCCGCGTAGATGAATAGTCTCAAATGTAGCCTCAAGCGGACGAGCATAAT
>JAAERC010001190.1 GCA_024230695.1 Candidatus Zixiibacteriota bacterium | reverse complement strand
GCTGTTCAAAGGCTTTGCGGATATCAAGCATAATATCTCCTTTATTTTTTCTATACTATACCACAGGTTTAAAAATGTGCTTGACGTATATCAGTAGAACAGATATATAGAAGTCAGTAAAATTGATTAAAAAAATCCTTGTGGCGGGGCAGGAGGTTACGGAGGTGTCAGTGGTTCCGCAGGAGGCATGATACAAATAACAAATGCTGATACTATATATGATTTGAGAGGCACTAGTGTCCAAACAGGAGGTTCTGCTGGAGAAGGTGTTTCTGTTGGGGTCGAAATTGTCACAGGAGATGGCTATATGGGTATAAATATAAACTTCGGAGTTGGGGGTGGTTTAACACCTGTGGAACTACACTCTATTGTAGAATATGCAAAAGTGGATGGTGTTAATATATTTGACCTTTATAATTATATTTTAAATTTGCTTAAAAGCAAACTAAATAGAACTGACTGCTTTTAAATAATAGAGATTATTGATGATAACAAAAATTCAAGAAACAACTACCAATCGACAGAATAGGTTATTACTAAAATTTATATTAATATTTGTTTTTTATGTTGGCCTTTTGGTTGGAATATTTGTTTTTATACTGTGTATTTTAATCGGTAACTACATAACTTGTTGCTTTGCGATACTTCTTGGAGTGATGTTATATATTATGATTCAAAATAACAGAGTTGCAAGGATCGATTTGATAAAAGATAATTCAATTGTATTGAATGATGGTAAAGGGATTATAGAATTACAAAAAAAAGATATTTCTTACGTATTTAAATTTGTAAGATTTTCTGTTACAAACCATTTTTTATTATCCATTGTTGTAAAAGGTGGTAATCTTCTTTCAACAAAGCGCTACTTGTTTTTTAACGATTCCCATATTGACCTGATAAAGCTTTTTACAAAAATGAAGATCAAATTAAAAAATTTTCAATGACTCTGACATAAAAGCAGAGAAACTGAGAATTCCGGTGAGAATTCCGGGGACATCTTGCGGTTTTTACTACTGCCTAATAATAGAGAATGGGGTCAGATTTTGAATAGTAAATAAGGAGTGTCATTTAGTACGCAGGTCCACGCACCGCCCCTCAAGAAAAGAAATGCTCCGGTTATGAAATGGGGCCGGACCTTGATCGTTGAATTATAAGATTATTACTTAGCTATAAATTAATAGTTTCTAGGGGGACAATATGCCAATGCGGATTATTTTTAATACATTATCAATCGCTTTAATCGTTCTTATCACACTGTTCAATATTCCAATGGCAGCAGCTGAAACGGTTAATTATACCTACGATAATATGAATCATTTGGCCCAAATCACCTATGAAGATACCTCGGCGGATAATTACATCTACGATCTATTGGGCAATCGCTTGAGCCGCCATAGAGCTGTGCCTTCATCCCCTGCTAATACGCCTCCCAACGTTCCATCCTTGCTGACACCCACAGATAATGCCACAGATATCATAGCTTTCGATATTACATTAAGTTGGATCGGAGGAGATTCAAACGCTGGAGATGTCGTCGTTTACGACGTTTACTGCGATACAGTGAATCCACCAACTCGATTATTTACCCGCACGGCAGACACGTCGATCGATATCGATCGTTTATCCATTGAGCAAACCTACTATTGGAAAGTAATTGCGCGTGATTCGCGCAATGGAGTCACTGAAGGCCCTGTATGGCAGTTTACAACCATTAACACACCACCCCAGATCCCATCATATAATTTGCCTCTGAACAATAGCGCCATCGTTCCAGACAATGTCTATCTATCCTGGCAAGAGGCAATCGACCGGGATACCGACGATACTATCGTTGATTACGACATTTATTTTGGCACTTCAGCTACACCACCTTTGTTTGCCGCTAATCAAACTGAATTATTTTACCCTTTAGGCGTTCTTGCTCCCAGCACGGTTTACTATTGGAAAATCTTGGCTCGAGATAATCACGGCAATACAAGCATTGATAGTCCGGTCTGGACATTTACCACATTAGATCATTCGGCAACTATACTTACGGATGAGACTTTCAGTCAGGATACAACTCTAACTGTAGCAAACGGTCCCTATACTATAACCAATAATGCAACTGTATCAGCAGGTACAACTCTTACCATCGAACCAGGCACCATCCTAAAATTTGAAAACGGTGCATGCCTCGTGGTGAATGGCAATCTGTCAGCTTTGGGCACTCCAACACAGCCGATCATATTTACTTCCTCCACAGATGACCGATATGGTGGAGATACCAAAGGTGATGGGAATACTACTATTCCTGTTCCTGGTGATTGGACCGGCATTCAATTTATCGTATCCTCGTCGAACCGAGCCCTGAATATGAGCAATTGTCAGGTATTTTTTGCTGATAACGGACTATCAGTGATAGCTGCTGACGGTAATAGCGCCACAGTGAACATAACAGACAGCACGATCACACAATCGGTAGCAGATGGTATCAATATTGCGGCCAGTGGTGGCGCTATAGTCACACTTGCTATAGACGGCAGTGCATTAACCCAAAACGGTGGTCGAGGCCTGTATGCTTACAGCGTCAATGCCAAT
>JAAERC010001189.1 GCA_024230695.1 Candidatus Zixiibacteriota bacterium | reverse complement strand
TTTTGTTGGACGTTATCGGAAACTAAATCCTGTTGATGGTGAACTTGACAGGGGGATTCTGCCGGGTGATAAGTTGTTTACCACTGTTGTTGATGATATCAAAATTGCTGTTCTAATATGTGCCGATGCTCTCAATCCGAGCCTTTTTGAATTGTTACTGGAACAAGAAGTCGATATCATATTTATCCCGACCACCTCACCATATCATCCGGCCGAATCAAAATCGGAAAAATTCAAACGAGATAAAACTATTTTCCTATCGGCGGCACAAACCTCAAGCGCGTTTATTATAAAAACTTGTGGGATAGGCTTATTATTTCAAAAACCTTTACAGGGTCGTTCACTTATTATCTCTCCTTGGGAGATAATCAAACGGGTGCCAACCTATGCCGAAGATAAACCGACAATATTAACGGCCACTTTTGACATAGATGAACTTCGTGAGTTTCGTTCCAAGAAAAAATCGCTGAATACCCAGCAAGTATAATTTAAACGCGTAATTAGCAAAAAAAAAACGTCCCAAATGGAACGTTTTTTTTATGAACTTCTATATTAAAAATAATTAATAACCGCGATAGAAATCGTCAAGATAACTCACAATTTCAGCATTGGTGACCAGATCATTGTACCATTGACGATACATATCCTGTTGTTTTTGTTGAAGCGTTACCGCTTTTAATGAATCCTGGGTCTGATTAAACTCTTCAAGATC
>JAAERC010001188.1 GCA_024230695.1 Candidatus Zixiibacteriota bacterium | reverse complement strand
TCTTTAAGTTGGCCCAGTTACTTACCTATTTTTATGGAACATCAAATACCAAACCTAGTATATTACATATATTACCGGAGAAAAATCTTGATAGATACACTATTCGCTATTTCAATTTACCGCGTTCTCTAAATTATCATTATTTTGTTTCTGATGAAAATATCCTTGATCTTAGTAAAAATACTGATGCCGTCTTGGCCAGATATGGCGAAACATATTGTTATCTGTTATGTATAAAGTATCCAAAAGAAACTGACGCTAAAAAGGCATACAAAATATTTCAAAAAGCGTACTTGCCCGAAGGTGATAAGTTGGATATATATTCTTTTGAAGAAAATAAATGGTTTACCTCCGAATTGTTGAGGGAATATATCCTGATTGTTTTTGATGCTCCGACTAAGATATTTGCGAATGAACTAAAGGGCAAAGTATTAGAAAAAATTATTTTGCAATAAAGGAGATCTGTCCCATGAATAAAAATATTGATAAAAAGACAAGCTTCACCCGGCGTGATTTTATTAAGGGCGCCTCTTGTGCCGCACTTGGGCTTGCCATGGGTGTTTCGGCGGAGAGTCAAAATGTCACAAAAACCCCATCCGGAACAAAGATCATTCTTATTCGTGACAAAAATGTTATTGGGGCTAAGGGGAAATATGACCCTGAAATAATTCAAAATATGATTGATCGATCTATAAATAAACTCTTTGATGTTGATAGCCCGGTCAAGGCCTGGAAAACGATGTTTAAGCCGGATGATATCGTTGGTATCAAAACAAATATCTGGGGCCCGCTTCCAACCCCTCCCGAAGTTGAACAGAGTTTGAAAAAAGGTATTATGTCTGCCGGTGTGAGTGAGGACAATATAAGTATTGATGATCGCGGGATATTGGGGAATGAGATTTTCAAGAATGCCACGGCAGTAGTTAATACAAGACCGATGAGGACACATCATTGGGCTGGAGTTGGCGGGTTAATAAAAAACCATATTATGTTTGCACCCGAGCCATGGCTGTATCATGATAACTCATGCGCTGATCTGGCTAAAGTATGGGAATTACCGAATATCAAAGGCAAAACGAGATTAAATATATTAGTGATGATGACTCCGCTATTTCATGGTATCGGACCTCATCATTTTGATAAGGAGTTTACCTGGAAATATAATGGTCTTTTGGTCGGCACCGACCCGGTTGCTCTTGATGCAGTTGGTTTACATATTTTGATGGCCAAACGCAAAATTCATTTTGGCGAAGAAAAACCTATGAAACCATCACCACATCATATCGCTTTCGCCGATACAAAACATCATCTGGGTGTGGCCGATATGAACAAAATTAATTTGATCAAATTAGGCTGGGATGAAGATATACTAATTGGCTGATAATATAATAAGACTTCAGATTGTCTTCATTGATTGCTGTGACTGAGAGGAATTGTCTTTTTTGTTGTTCTCGTTAATATCTCTGAAATTCCAAACACGCCCGGCGATTTCATTATTTTGAATCAATGGGTATGAATGTCTTTCAAAAACACGACCATCTTTGAAATTTAGGATATCAGTATCTTTTTCAGAGGAATTATATAATATTTTAACTTTGGCCAGAAACGCCTCGGGATCATCTAATTGTTGAAGGACAAATTCAATAAGTTTTTCATCGTCGTGGGTTTGTAATAAATGTGACGGGATTTTCCAGAGTTCCGCGAAACCTGCATTGGTATGAGTTACCTCACCTTTGTTGTTAACGACGAGGATCCCATCTCCGGTTGATTCAAGGATAGCTTTTAAGAGACTTTGACTTTTAGCCAGTGCTTCTTCCGCATTTTTTTTATCGGTCATATCATGCGAAATTATTAAAATTGATGTGATTTTTCCGTCAGTATCTTTTATAGGTTGGAGATTGGACCAAAACCATTTTTCCGAACCATCAGGCATTAAAATTCTATCATCAAATTCATACTTTAATCCGGTTTTCAAGGCCTGCTGGTTTCTATCGATCATAATCTCTGCATGGGCGGGGAATATATCTTTTAATGTTTTGCCAATGAGTTCATTTGGGCTTTTCCCAAGTGTCTTGGCTCCGACGTTGTTTATCATTGTTATTACATTATTGGTATTAAAAAGACTTATTGCATAATAGGCATTTTCAAACAGTGAACGATATTGTTCTTCGCTTTGTTTGATAACATATTCGGCTTGTTTACGATCTGTAATATCCCTGACAATTGCCTGGATATATATTTTACCAAGTGAATCCATTCTATTGAGATTGACTTCGGCGTCAAATAGGGTTCCATCATATTGACAATGTTTCCATTCAAAACATTGTGGATAACCTTCAAGTGCGGCGTTTATTTTTTCTAATGCACTTTTTCTTGAAAGTTGTCCGTCAGTTTGATATTCGGGTGAAAATTTATATGGAGGTTGTCCGATAATTTGATCTCTGGTACATCCAAATAATTCCAGCGTTTTTGTATTGCAGTCAACAAAAAGATCTTTTTCCATTAAAAATATCGCATCATTGGCCGAATCAAATAAATTCTGATATTTATATCCACTATTTAGAACATCTTTTTCAGCCTTTTTTCTTTTGAATACATATGATTGAACTAATGAGCTCGTTGATATGAGAATAAAAAATACTAATATTCGAATCCAGATCTCTTGTGAGGATGGTGATAAAATTTGTTCAATGATTGTTCCATTACCAAAAACTAATGCTTGAATTATCGAATCAAGAAACCAAAAAAGACCGCTAATTAATACCCCAACCCAGATAAAATTATTTTCGATAATTTTGTGAATTTTATTCGCGCAAAACATAATTTATTAAAGCCCCATAATTGTATTTTTGACATTTGTTAAAATGTCCTAAATTGTCCTTTAACTTTATATCGGAGATTTCTTAATAATTATAATAGTTTAATGAAGATAATTAATGTCTTAAATCGACTTTTTGTGGAAAAAAAAATGTAAAAAAAAAGGCGGACATTGTCCGCCTTTAATTGACCTCCCACCATATATTACTTTTCGGCTAATTGTTCCTGGAATTTAGTGGCCCTTGATATAAGTTGTTTTAATTCAATAACTTCATGACTATTGGTGTGTCGAAAGTTTTTTTTGATTAAAAATTTTAAATCATCCAATTGGGAGCCTTTGGCCCAATATGATTTCTTCAAAATTTCTGCGAATTCGGCAGATAGGGCTGCCAATTTGAATTGATCAGAACATTGTCCGAATCTATTTTCGAAAACCCGTCGTCTAATCGGAACCAGAATTTCATCAACATCAAAAGATTCAGGGTTTTTATAGCGTATATAAATATCACCGATATGACCCCAATCACTATTTTTATGAAATTTGATTTCATAAAGAGCGGTCACCTCATGCCCCGAACCGATTTCTCCGCCATCCTCCTTGTCATCACGGAATTTGTTATCGGCAACATCGCGATTTTCATATCCGAGCAAACGATAACTGCGAACAATCTCAGGATCAAAATCAACCTGAATTTTTACATCGCGGGCAATCACTTCCAACGAGCCGGTCAGGTTTTCCACAAAAATGCGATGAGCCTCTTTTATATCATCGACATAGGCATAATAACCGTTGCCTTTGTTGCCAAGCTTTTCCATTAGAATATCATTATAGTTGCCCATTCCAAAACCGATTGCTGAAAGAGTGATTCCTTTATTAGCCGATTTTTTAATTCGTTCCAGAAGATCATCGGCATTGGTAAGACCAACATTGGCAACACCATCAGAACATAGGATAATGCGATTGGTTTTATTTTCTTCAAAATACCTGTTAGCCATTTGGTATCCAAGTTTTAATCCTTCATCGGCATTGGTACTTCCTGCTGGACGCAGTCGATCAATTGCGGAGAGGATCTCTTCGCGATACCGAATAGAGGTTGGGTTGAGAATAACATCACCACGCGAACCATAAACAACAATTCCGACATTATCTGATTCATTGAGCTCATCAACCAGCATACGTAAGGCTCTTTTTACAAGCTCAAGTCGATCCTCTCTGTTCATTGAGCCGGAGACATCAATTACAAAAATTAGATTAGCTGGTTTTCTATCTTCGGGATCTATCTGTCGGCCCTTTATACCAATCTTTAATAGTTGGCAATTCTGGCCGAACTCAGATGGACCACCTTCCGTATAAACACGGAAAGGCTCATTTCTGGGTGGTTTGTAATCATAATTAAAATGATTAACAAACTCCTCAACTCGGATTGCCTCATCTGGTGGCAGATTTCCGCGTTCCAGATAAGAACGGGCCATAACAAACGAAGCATCATCGGTGTCAATAGCAAAAGTGGATAGATGATCATCTTCAGTATCAACAAATGGATTGGTTCCATAGCTTTTGAAAAACATGGCGTCGTATGGTTCACCATTAACAATATTAGTCCCGCCATGAGCCGGAGGAACGACAGGCTTACATTTCTTTTGATTATATCCGCCAAGAGGATCGCCAACTCTAACACCATCAACAATGTATGCAATCTCACCGGCACGCCCCCCACGAATAACAATGTTGCCTTCATCAGTAGTTACAACACCTGCCGTTTGTTGAAGTAATTCGTCAACATTTTGAACCGGCAAACATTCAATTTCCTTTTTACTTATTGATGTTCGAGAACCATGAACATATTTATCAATGTTTTTTGGCTCAGCGGTTATCCTGATTATTTTATCAAGATCAGTAACCGATTTTGATAGTTCAAAATTCTGCACTGTTGTGATATCAATGACTACCTTAATACTATCGATTTCATAACTATCATATCCAATCGTTGTGACTCTCAGGTTGTATTTACCTGGTTTTATCATTGTAATTAGAAATTTACCATCTTGGTCTGTCATGGCTCCAAGTGATGTTCCGACCACTAATACCGATGCACCGGCAATAGGCTGGCCGGTTACTTTATCAGTGATAATACCTCTGATTTTTCCAGTTTGACCGGCAAAGATAATAACTGGGATTAAGATCGTGACTATTGCCAGAAGAATTACGATCTGTTTGGTTTTGGATGACATAATCCACCTCCATTTGTTAGAGTTAATACTTTATCTTCTGAGGGGATTACAGCCTAAAGACGATTTCCTTCCCATTTTGTTCAAAATTTATTTTTGTTGCAATAGTTGGTGCCATTTTGTTTTTATACTAATATGAAACCCGATAAGACAGTTGTAAGCAAGTGCCCTTTTTGCAAAGAAGAGATCGCCAGAGGCGCGATAGTCTGCAAACATTGCGGATCTAAGATTCAGATACTTAAAAGTAAGAGAAAAAAACCGTTTTGGCGAAGTAGTTTTATGTTTGGTTTTTATTGTGGAATTATTCTGATGATTCTACTGATATATCTATATAATTATGGATTCAAATAATACCCTGCTTTGTTAAAAACAGGGTATCTATAATTTATTAATAACTTATTTTAATCCCAGCCTTCGGTATTTGAAATAGTTGGGCACCGTTTTTTCCAGGTTCCTTCTAATGGCAGTTCCAGGGCATCAACTGATGTACCCCATCCAAAGGTGCCGCCAAAATAATCCCAGCCATCACGATCGTCATATTCAAAACGGCCTTTGAATACACCATGTCCTGAACCGCAGAGAGCGCACTCTCTGTAATCATCATAGTACCATTGACCTTTAAAGTATGCAATGATCTGGGCCGTGATATAACCGGTAACGTAACCTTCCATTAGACGGTTGCCGTTTTCGTCAGTCCAGAATTGACCCATAAAATAACCGGCCGGAGCATTCTGATTATTCTCAAGCCAAAGACCTCTTATATTCCCACTTTGCCCGGCAATATCATCCTTTGTCCAGGTTCCTTTCATCATACCACGAGGACACTGATTGCTCCATATTTTATGGGCAAAAACCGCGACCCCATTAGAATTATCAGCGTTATAAAATCCCTTAAACATCCTCAGTTTTTCAATTGGGATTTTAAGCTGAAACGGTCCGGTATCAAATGATAGATAAAGTGGAGCAAAATATTCGATCCCTCGTTTTATCATCACAATAAAACTTAGTCCGTCAAAATCACCATTGGTGATGGAGACCCATTTGGACATTGAAGGATTATCGCTCTCGACCAGATAATCCTGGCCATCTTCAAAATCAATTTTATGGAAAACCTTTATATCAGCCACACCGTTGACAGATAGATCACCGGTCCAGTCGGTTTCAACAGCAATATTGCTTGGAATCCCAAAGAACTGACCCCAAAGAAAAGTAACCGAGTACACATCCCATTCGCCATCGGTATCTCCGTTGATAATATCAATCGGCATGGATAGAGCCATTCCTTTTTGATTATTCAAACCATCAAAAGAGTTTAACTCGATTATCCTTTCAATA
>JAAERC010001187.1 GCA_024230695.1 Candidatus Zixiibacteriota bacterium | reverse complement strand
TTTTATATTTGAAGACTTTAAGTATCATGTTTCACCGCCGTGTATTTATTGATTAATGCCAGGGTTTCTTTAACACCGGTTTTTTTCAGAGATGAAAAAATAATTGGTTCATTTACCGGATCATACTGCTTTATAATTTCATTTCGTGTTTTGGCCGATTTGTTTTTGGATAATTTATCTGATTTTGTCAGCATAAGCTGTATATTGATCCCGGTAAAATCCAGCCACTCGATCAGCTGAAGATCCATATCGGTGATGCCTCTCCTGATGTCGCAGATCATCAATACGAGTTTCAGTTCTTTGCTTTCCGATAGATATGTATCGATCAGGCCTTTCCATTCATACCGCAATTTTTTAGAAACACCGGCAAAACCGTATCCGGGCAGGTCAACGAAATAGAGCTTGTCATTGATCCGGAAATAATTTAACAGTCTTGTTTTTCCCGGTTTAGAGCTGGTTTTTGCAAGTTTCTTACGGTTCAGTATGGTGTTTATAAGGGAGGATTTACCCGAATTTGATCTCCCG
>JAAERC010001186.1 GCA_024230695.1 Candidatus Zixiibacteriota bacterium | reverse complement strand
TTCTCTTTTTCAATTCTGTAACTGGATATCCCAATCCCCGGGTTCCAAATGAACCGAAAAATGAGAGGTCTTTTCTGACCTGAGCGGGAGTTAATTTTTCATGTTTGGCCAATTCTTTGGAGGAAATTGTTTTGACATCCTCAACCTCAAGGATAGAGAGCACCCTGTAATACAGAGAAAGCCTCTGAATTGTTGATTCCGAAATTTTCTTTTTCTTATCGTCAGTTGCCAAAATTCTACCCAAACAATTCAATCAGTTCTATCGACTATGTGAATTCATTCACAAGTTACTATCCATGACCAATGCTGTCAAGTGAAAAATATCACAAAATATTGAGCATTTTATATTTAAATCAAAACGCCAAAATCCTATAACTACAATATGATATAACTGTAAAAATCAGTTAAGAATAGATCAAATAACAATTCTGGGAATTTTTTCGTTAATCCGGCTCAATATCTCATAATTTACCGTATTGGCCCACTCTGCCAGTAAATCGGCCGATACCGATTCAGTTCCGTTTTTTCCGATAAGTGTAACTGGTTCTTCGAGTTTAACACCAGGAATATCTGTGATATCCACCATCATGAGATTCATACAGATTCGACCCCGAACCGGCGCCCGTTTGCCTTTTATTAATACGTGAGCCAGATTGGAAAGTGAGCGGTCGTAGCCATCATAATATCCAACCGGCAAGACAGCCAATTTTGTCCTGGCCGTCGTTCGAAATGTACATCCATACCCAACAAAAGAATCGGGCAATATATCCTTGATCTGAATGACTCTCGTATACCAACTCAAAGCAGGCTTAAGTATTTTATTCGACTGACCCTGAAGACGGTATGAAAGATAGGTCTCCTTTGAGGGCCACAATCCATAAAATGCGATCCCCGGTCGAACCAGATCAAATCTTGTTTTTTTAAATAACAACAATGCCGCCGAGCTGGCCGTATGCCTTAAAGTTGGTTTCAGTCCGGTTTTCCTTACCTTTGCTACCGTGTCATTAAAATTCTTTAATTGATTATTGGCAAAGGAGTGATTGGTTGTGTCTTCAATATTGGCAAAATGTGTCGAAATACCTTTTAATCTAAGCCTCGGGAATTTTTTGATTGCTTCTAAAGCCTTGTCAATTTTATCAGGTTCGATACCCTGTCGATTGGTACCGGTTTCGATCTTTAGGTGGATGTCAGCCGATTTGGAATATTTATCGCAAAGTTTTCCCAATTGCGAAATAGTCTGAGTATTATAAACGGTAGGTTCAAGGTTATAATCAAAGACCGCAAACAGATCACTAATAGCGATATAGCCAACAATTAGGATCTTACGATCCCAACCAAACTCCCGGGCCAAAACGGCCTCATCGAGAGAGTGTAATGCAATATATTGAATATCAGATTTTTCATTTTGTTTTAATAAGGAGATGACCTCCGCTAAACCATGTCCATACGCATTTGCCTTCAATGCGACTGCGATCTGACGTTTCCCGGCGAGCTTGCGAATAGATTCGATATTTTTCTTAATTGCTTTGGAATCTATCTCAAGCCAATTTAATAATTTCTTTTTCATATAGTTGGAATTTATACGAAAACCGAAAATTCGGCAATAAAAAACAGGTTTTCCAAATATCAAATTTTTCCTTAATAGTAAGATTTTTATTGAATTTAAAGTGTAAAGATTCATATAATTATCATGGAGAGGTATGCATGGAAAAAAATAATAAACATATTGAATTAAATATTAATATAATTAATGAACGAATAAAAACCGCCACAGAAAAATCAGGTCGTAAAGCCGAGGAGATCACTCTCATTGCGGTTTCAAAACGGTTTCCATCTGACGTAATACAAACTGCGACTCAATACGGGATCAAAGATATTGGCGAAAGCCGCTTACAGGAAGCCAAACAAAAAATCCAGGAACTTGGCAAAATAGCCAATTGGCATATGATCGGTCACCTTCAAATAAATAAAGTAAAAAAAGCGATACAATTATTTGACCTGATACATTCGCT
>JAAERC010001185.1 GCA_024230695.1 Candidatus Zixiibacteriota bacterium | reverse complement strand
TTTCATTGGAAATATAAAAAATATCAAAATAAATCTATCCGGAAACATCAACCAATAGGCCGCCAGAATTCCATATATGGCGCCGGATGCACCAACTATTGGTGTGGTCATATTGTAGTTGAACATCAAGGATAAAATAGCGCCGCCCAATCCACAATAAAGGTAATATTTAAAAAACCGTTTATTTCCCCAAGTGTTTTCTATTTCTGTCCCAAACATCCAGAGTGCAAACATATTAAAAACAATATGAAAGAACCCTCCATGTAGGAACATATAAGTCACTGGCTGAAAAAGCAGGTTTGGAAAATCGCTAAAAAATAATGCCGGGGTTAAGCCTAAATATCTCGTTAATGAAAATGAAGATAAACTTTGGATTACAAAAAATATCCCATTTGCAATAATCAGATATTTTATTACCGGACTTAATGAACCGGGACCTATTCGAAATCCACCCGTACCGCCATTTCCACCCTGTTGTTTTTGATAATACCTCATTAACCTACCTATCGGCACATCGTTGCTTCTGCTTAAACCACAAAATTAAAAGGTTTGGTTCTGTAAACTCTGTTCACTTTTTATACAATCAGAAGTCTATTTTTCCGAAGAACTTTTTGAATCAGTATCATGGTCAACCTCCGACGGAGATTGGCTATTTTGGCTATAATCAACACTTCACGTATTAATCCCAAATTTGGGGAATACAACTCTGGTTAAGACAAGCCATATTATTAGAAAAAGGCCAACTAATAATATATCATACAGATCCATTGGGACACCCTCGTTTTCTAAAAAATACAAATACTACAAAAAATACCTGCCGCCAAAGTCTATTTGACGGCAGTTGGAAAATTATCACTTATAATATCTTTGACACTTTATCGACTAATTGCGCTTTTGGTAATGCTCCTATAACCTGATCTACAAGTTCACCGTTTTTGAAAAAGAAAAGGGCCGGTATCGACATCACTTTATACTGTCCGGCGATCTTGGAATGGGTATCAACATCAACCTTGGCGATTTTAATCTTACCATCATATTCGTCGGCAATCTCTTCTAATATCGGTGCGATCATT
>JAAERC010001184.1 GCA_024230695.1 Candidatus Zixiibacteriota bacterium | reverse complement strand
TGCAACTAATTCGCCAAAGGTCATAATCGAAAGAACGATCTGACTGCTTCCATAGTACAATATAATCGCCAGTGATAAAGCACTGATAATTTCAACAATCGGGAAAAAAGTGGCATGATAATAAACCGAACGAAAATGCGCCGAACGCAGATCTTCATTTATTGGCGAAAATTTACCAAAAACAGATTTTTCTCTGGTAAACAGTTGAATGATCGACATCCCGCCAACATGCTCTTGAGTGAAAGCATTCAGGCGCGCCAAACGGGTACGGACATCCCGATAGGCCTGACGAGCCATCTTTCGGAAAATCGCCGTAGCTATAATCAAAAGAGGCAATACAGCAAATGTTAAAAGAGCCAATTGCCAGTTATAATAAAGCAGTGCGATAACAATTCCGATTAATGTAATAATATCCCCAAAAATCGAGACCAGCCCAGATGAAAACATCTCATTGAGAACATTGACATCATTGGTCACTCTTGTCACCAAACGACCAACCGGGTTTTTATCAAAAAACTGCATATGAAGTTTCTGAAGGTGTCCGAATATTTCCATTCGGATATCATACTGCACCTTCTGACCAACCAACATCGTAATAAATAACTGCAAATAGGATAGAATAAACGAAGCAACCAGAATACCGCCATATACCAGCGATATCTCTCCTAGTCCGCCAATATCCCTGTTCATCAAGTATTCATCGATCGCGATTTGTATTGTAACCGGGAGTAAAAGCTGAAGAGCCGAACCGCCTATCAGAAGTATTGTGGCGATTCCAAGGCTGGCCTGATATGGTTTAGCATATTTCAATAACCGCTTCATCAAGCGGGCATCATATGCCTTCCCCAGGGCCTCTTCTTCATGGTAGTTTTCAGCCGCCACAGTTACATCCTTTTTAATTCTTCTTCAATCAACTGCGCTTTGTACAATGATTTGTACTGTCCCGCATTTGTTATCAATTCATCATGCGTACCTTGTTCAACAATATGACCCTTATCCAGATATATAATCAAGTCAGCATCCTTTACCGCTGAGATCCGATGCGAGATAACAATTGCCGTTCGTTTCTTTAATTCATCATTCAAACGCTGATTGATTTTATGTTCGGTTTCGGTATCCACCGAGCTGGTTGCATCATCGAGGATAATTATTTTCGGATCGGTCACAATTGCCCGAGCTATAGCCACTCTCTGTTTTTGCCCACCCGATAATGTTATTCCGCGTTCGCCCAGTATCGTTTCATAACCATCAGGAAATTCATTTATCTCATTATCAATAACAGCCGCTGCCGCCGCTCTGGTTACCGTCTGAGCTGAATCACCATTTTCACTATTTGAATAGAATAGTATATTTTGAGAGATCGTATCTGAAAACAAAAACGGTTCCTGAGGGACAAAACCGATCTGTTTCCGAAGTTGTTTTATATCCCAATCATTGATATCTACCCCATCAATAAAGATAGCACCTTTTGAAACGGGAAACATACGTGCCAAAAGTGAGACAATAGTTGTTTTGCCCGAAGCGGTCGGTCCGATTATCCCCAGACTCTTTCCCACCTCAAGTGTTAAATTAATATTATGAATGTCTTTTTTACCATTATAAGAAAAACTAAGGTCACGAAATTCTATTGACTTGGAAAATTGTTTCTCGTTTGAACTATCATTTGAAGAAACTACGGTCGGTTCGGTATCCATCACTTTATTTATCCGATCAAGTGAAACAATCCCACGCT
>JAAERC010001183.1 GCA_024230695.1 Candidatus Zixiibacteriota bacterium | reverse complement strand
TAATAAAGAAGTCGAGCGTGCGGCAAGAATAAATGGATTGATGAATCAATTGTCCAATCAAGGCAATTTTGGATCATTAGCTTCATCATCCCGACGGAGTAATTTTGGATCCCCATTTGGAGCTCATCAATTTCCGCCGATGATTAGAACATATCCGTATATTCAATCAAACACTATTAAAGGAGTAAATACCAGTCGATAAAAATTGATATAGAATACTTTTAACCGCCGAGACTATATTTTCAATAAATAGATTTCGGCGGTTTTTTTATATAAAATAAGCAAATAATTATAGTTTGCAGTTGCCAGCCAAAGGCTTAAGGTTTATTATAAGCGCTAATGATGAACAACGACGATATAAATAAATATTATGACTCTCTTGATATCTCAATCAATGATGATAGAATAAGAGCATTGGCATTTCTTTCTGCACTGATAGCGGAAAGTAACCAAGAGCATTTATTATTGGCATTTCGGCATTTTCGAGAAATAAAGTTTGATACCAGAGCCGTTTATGAAACGATCCTGCAGAGTTATCTATTTCTTGGTTTTCCGCGAATGATTGAAGCGGCAATAGCATTCAATGAAATTTATGGCTCTTCAACTGATCTGTTTGAATCAGATTTTGGGCAAATCAATTCCGAGGAATCTACCCGATGGTTCAAAAAGGGTATAACATTATGCAAGCAGGTATATGGGAATAATTACGAAAGGCTTAAGGAAAGATTTATTTCTATTTCGCCGGAGATGTTTCGCTGGATGGTAATTGAAGGGTATGGAAAAGTGTTAACTCGTCCCGGTTTAAATTCTGTCGAAAGAGAACTGGCAGAAGTGGCCGCTTTAATAGTTGACAAAAGAGAACGGCAACTTATCTCTCATATTATTGGGAGTTTAAATGTCGGAGCTTCGGTTACATTGATTAAACAGGTTAACGACGATATCAGGCTATTAGCTGGAAAGACAGCCTATAAACTGGCCAATTATTCAATATCAAAGGTAGAATCCAATAATGACTCGGCGTCTTAAAATACTAGTTGGAATACCGCTTTCAATTTTTGTGTTTCTTTTTCTTTTTTATATTTCGGTATTTCACCTTGGCCTTCTTGAATATTTCGTCAATTATAAAATTAATCAGATTATTAAAGGCAAATTCCCGGTGGAAATACAGATCGGTGATATCGGGGGCGATTATTTTTCAAAATTGGAAATCAATGATATTACCATAATTTATGATGATGGTAAAAATATTTATGATATTGCATTTGTACCGCAACTGATGACCGAATATTCAATAAGTGACCTTTTGCATGAACAATTACATTTTTCAAAAATATTTATTGAATCTGCTGAAATTTCATTAAGGAAAAATTCAAACGGGGAATGGATGATTCCTAAGCCAATGACAAAAACAAGTACAATTTCTGAATCAAAACCGCTTGAATTCTCTATAGATGAACTTGGGTTAAATAATCTAAAATTTAGTCTAATCAAAACTACCGATTCAATTACTTTTGAAAATATAATATTGGCGGCGCATGTAATTGGGCAGGATGACACTTATTCAATCGATATTGATGCTTTGAGTTATTTATCATCAGATTCCCGGTTGTCTCTCAAGTCGGGCGGCGGGAAGGCTTCAATTACCGGGAATAGCCTTATTTTTCAGGATATTTTTGTTATTACCGACTCCTCGAACATTCGTCTTGCCGGTCAGGTATTGTTATCAAAGTCACCGAGTATAAGAATCGATCTTGATGCTGAGAATTTAAATGTTAAGGAAATATTTTCATTCCTGGGTATTGATTTAATTGGCAATCTGGCAACAAGCGGTTTTGTAAAATTGGAAGAAGGCGGTTTATCCGGGAGCGTTACTTTGGCCGGTTCTTTTATGGATAAACGACTTGATTCGCTTTACACCGAATTTCAATTTGCAAAAAACATACTAACATTAGATACTTTAAGCGGTAAGATATTTAGCGGCACTTTTATTGAGGCTGGCGGTGAAATCAATTTGGATGTCCGTCCGGAAACTTATTATCTTAATGGATCGATTAGGAATTTCAATTTAACCAACCTGATTTATAATACATTTGTCACTGACCTTAATGGTGATCTGCGATTAGTTGGTGAGGGATTAGTCAATGAAAAGTTAGTTCTTAATTTCAATTTGGATTTAGAGGAGTCATGGTTTGACCAGTATCATACTCATCAGGCCGATGGTAATATTACAATTACATCTGATAGTATTTTATTTTATAACGATTTTAAACTAAGATATTATGATAATCAGTTTTTCGCCAGAGGTAAATTGGAATATGCCGGCGATATTGATATTTCCGGAACGGCAGAGTTCAACGACTTATCATCATTTAATGATAAAATATTTATTCAGAAACTTGGCGGGCGAGGTCGGTTTATTGGGGAAATGAATGGTGAACTTGCCAATCCCGATCTTTCCGGGATTTTCTTATCAGACTCATTATGGCTCTATGAAATTTATTCATCAGGTGCCAGGTCAGAATTTAATATAAATCATTTTTTATATGATCGATCCGGAAATGCTACTTTAAGCTTATTTGATGGCGAAGCATATTCGATCCCGCATGATAGTTGTTGGTTGTATATGGATATAGATTCTCAATATGTTTCAATTGACACAGCCAGATATTATAATCCTTATACAAAATATAAATCAGTTGGCAATTTAGATTATCTGTCATATCCTCAAAAGTTGACCATCAACAACGTGGATGTCAGCTTTTTTGATCTTCCTTTTAAAAATGCGTACCCTGTGAATATAACTATTGATTCTTCGGGTTTTGAATTCGCTCAAACTATATTAGAAAGGCCGGTTGGTTTTATTGGCTGGAACGGCAGAATAAATTATAATGAAACACTTGATATCAATGCGGCAGGTGAGGAAATCGAAATTGAACCATGGGTGAATTTATTAACCGATGAATATCAAATCGGCGGAATACTCTCCGGGCAATCACATCTTTATGGATCATTTGAATCGCCCTTAATTGATTTTATGGGGGAAGTCGATTCGTTAAGTTATCGCAATTTGGTGTTGGGTGATGTTTATGCCGACTTTGATTATTCAGACAAAAATATTATAATTGATTCTCTTTCATTAGACAGCTACGGCGGATATTATACTGCAAAAGGAAATTATCCGATCGATCTCTCATTGGCCGAAGTAGAAAATCGCTTTCCCGAAAATGAACAGAATATTAAAATTCACGCCCAGGATATAAAATTTGAGCTTATCAGTTTGATGCTTGATGAAGTCGAAGAGATGGTCGGTGATTTTGAATCTGAATTGACCTTATC
>JAAERC010001182.1 GCA_024230695.1 Candidatus Zixiibacteriota bacterium | reverse complement strand
GGGAACTTCCGTAATGGCCGAAATAACAGTAAGACCATTTTCTAATTCGACAGCTGAGCTCAATGTTTTTGCCGCCAACGAAAAGCTTGGACCACTTCCCGGTGTATAGCAATGTACCTGAAGTTGAAGATCGTTTGAAATTGTTTTACCGCTCAAATCGATTGTAACCGTGTCAGTTTCGCCAATTGCCAAACCGGGGTCAGGGATCGTGTCGGTTGATACGTAGGTGGTATTGACGAGATCATAAACCTTGATTATAACCGTGTCGAGATCGACCCCAAAATCATTGGAGAATATTATATCAAAACTACCCGATGAGATAGTTGCTTCACTAAACGTGCCCAAGTCGGGAACATCATCAGTCAGATCAAAAGAGACAGGCGGGACTGCTCCCAGAACCAGGCTAACATAATCTGATAAGTCGATGACAACCGGACTCGGATTGTCTGGGAAAATCGTGATTTCACCCAATGTCTCTACCGCGTGGTGAACAATATTATCGGTTGTTAAATTATCACTGACGCTGATAGTATCAAAGGTATCACTATAAGCAAAAACCGGCGTGTATGAGTAATATGGATTACCATCAGCACCGGTACTGTCAAGGGTACTATCAACATAGAGATTCGGCTGATTGATTTTATTTATTATCTCTGACATAACATATGTCCGATTTACCATCGGTACTGTCAGATTGGTTGTCCAGGTCGGCGATTCCGGTTTTTTGAAACTGCACTGTACGGCAGTTAAAAATAGCAGGATAATAGTAATCCCGACTATTAATTTTAGGCCGTAGTTCATAAGCCCTGAGTCTTGCAGACTAAGGCTTGATGACCCCTTTTTGATCTTGCTGACTTTTGTGTCCATTATTCTTACCCCGTATGAAGGTTAATTATTTTCTCAAAGGGTTGAATTCGCAAAGAGTATGCCGAAAAAATATATTCGTGTAAGATGGTGAATGCCATGTGGATGCCAAATGCGGTATGGGGTGATTCCCACATTGAAAGTATGGGATTGAGACAATACCTATGGTTTGATACCGGTTGACAAAGGCAACTTCTTTTTTTACTATTGATGTATGAGAATGGCCAAGTACGACAGATTATTATTTATTCTAAACCTTCTCAGGTCCCGAAGAAATTTGAATGCTGCCATGATTGCGGCCGAGTGTGGTGTAACTGAGCGGACGATCTATCGAGATGTGATCTCTATTTCAGAGGCAAATGTTCCGATTTACTATGATCGGGGATATAAATATGCCAGTGATAACTTTTTACCTCCCCTAAATTTTAATATCGATGAATATCTTACGCTGATATCAATATTGGAATCATCTCCATTATTTAAAACCGGGCTCGATAAGAAAAAAATAAAATCAATAAAAGCCAAAATTGAAGCCTGTCTTTCGCAAACGGTAAAAAAAGAGAAATCATTTTCATCATCACCAACAAGTATTCAGATAAAATCAACATCAATCGGAAAGATCAAAAATCGATTTTATGCCACTATTGAACGGGGGATACAGGATAACAGGGTGATAAAACTTAGCTATAATTCTATTGAAAGTGGGATTTCTGAGCGGGAAATCGAACCATGTTTTATGATATTTATCGAACGAGCTTTCTATTTTATCGGCTATTGTTATCTTCGCAAGGAAATGAGGACTTTTCGGGTTGACCGAGTCAAAAAAGTTTTCTTGACCAATAAATCTTTTAAACCCCGAAAGAATATTAATCCTAAGGCGTATTTTAAGGACAGTTGGGGGGTATATGGCGGTGATAAGGTTGATGTAAAAGTTATAATGACCGGAAAAGCGGCTCGAATCGTTCAGCTGGGTAAACATCACCCGAGTGAAGAAATAATTGTTATGGACGATAATAGAATAGAGTACCGAGTAACGGTCAGTGGGACAGATGAGATATGCCGCTGGTTGCTTGGATTTGGGGGCGATATTACAGTAGTTGAACCTGAGAGTTTAAGGATCGAGGTTCAAAAAAGGGCGGGCAAGATTCTAAAAAACTATAAGTAATTGTAATGTAGTTTATATTGGGGGCAGTAGTTGACTACTTTGGCTTGAGGGGGTTTGTTAAGTAATTTTCAAATTCAGGCACAAATGGGTCTAACAAGGATGTAAATCTACTGCTCTTTAATAAAATGTTAAAGGGATTTTTAGTATAAAAGGGGGAAGATATGACAAGGCTTGAAAGATTGTTACATCTTGTTAATTTATTCAAGGCGAGAGAAAAAGTCACACTAAATGAATTAATTCGCGAATGCGGAGTTTCAAAAAGGACCGTCTATCGGGATCTTGAAACATTATCAAAGATGAATGTTCCGATACAATATGATAATGGGTATCATCTAACTGGAGATATATCTTTGCCAACATTTAATTTCTCAGAAGAGGAAAAAGAGCTAATTGGGTGCAGTCTAAAATGTTCTCCTCTGACGAAATTGCCACGGTTTCGGGGAATTATAAAAGATATTGAGCAAAAAATACTGGCTACATCGGACAATAATAAAACCGGCAGTCTTAATAATTATCTTTTTGGTACAATTGATGAAACAAAAGTATTTGCCGGTGATGAGAATATCATTCTTGATCAATTCATCAAAAGTATGGAAAGAAGAGAACCGATAAGGCTGGTTTTAAAAAATACAGAATGTTTGGACTATCTGATTCCCAAATCATTGAATATCAGAGAAGATGGTTGGGATTTAACCATGTATAATCAAAACGATGGAACGGTTCATAAGATATCTTTAAGTGATATTTCAACGCTTGACACGATGAAATCGGCCATTGAGACGATTAGCGAAGTTTAAGACATCTTGTATTAATCGAATATTTTGGTTGACATGGCGTCTTTCCCGTTTTTCTTAAGTAAATATGAATAAATGGGGTGCGCGAGATATAGCTTTTGCGGGAATCATTGCCGCTTTATATGCCGTATTGACTATCAGTTTGGCTCCAATCAGTTATGGTGTTTATCAAATTCGGGTGGCCGAAGCCCTGACCATATTACCATTTGTTTATCCGCTTGCTATGATAGGTCTGTTTGTCGGCTGTTTGGTGGCGAATATTTTTGGCGGTAATGGTCTTCCTGATATTATCTTTGGTTCTCTGTTTACATTGACAGCCGGTTATTTGACATACTTGACATCAAAAATTCGTTCACGTAAAATTGCTTTGATACTCGCACCATTTCCACCGGTGATAATCAACGCGTTTGGGGTTGCGGTATATTTATCGCTGATAACCGATATGTCATATTTATTTGTGGTGCAGATGGTTGGAGTTGGGCAGATTGCGGCCTGCTATGGAATGGGGTTGCCGCTTCTATATTATTTGATATCGAAAAATAATCGTTTATTTAAATCGAGTTAGTTTTGAATAAGTAATCTTATCTTTTAAGGATTTCTATTATGCCTAATGGTTCAAAAGAATTATTCGTTTTTGAAGATAATCAATATGTCAATTTTAATCCACTGACATTATTGCGGCCGATTTATTTTCTTAGACCGGGAATAAGGTCATTGTACGAAGTAATATCTGATAATTTTCCTGAGTATAATACAAATTTGTTTTGTCGCGAAAATCTTAGCGGATTAGTGGTGGAGAATACTAGTTGTTCTGTTAATAAAACCAAATTTCCGGAAATTGCCGAAACAATATTAATCAATGGCCGATTAAAGGCAAACAGAAATCTTTTTGAGGCATTACAGAAGGCCGATACTGATGTCTTGATATTATCAAAAGGTGAATTAGTCGGAGCCAAGATATTTGGCGGTTTAACAGAAGATGAGATGTCTCTTCTGGTTAAGATGAGTTTTGATGAGTTAATAGAAAAAATGAAAAAACGCGCCGAGGTGATGGAAATCGAGATAGGATTCTATAATTACCTCTGGGATATTGTTAACGATATTGAACGGGCTATTGAAAATGATGTGACATACTTGAAGAACAGTAAAAAGTTTTCAGAATCATTTATTACCGGCGCGGGCAAAGATATTTCAATGGCCTTCCCCGGAGTTGTGTTTATCAATGGTGAAAATATTATGATCTCTCGCGACGCGCGGATATTGCCGGGGGCGGTTCTTAATGGCTCTGATGGTCCAATCTTTATTGATAATGATGTCTTTATCGAGCCGCATACGTATTTGATCGGTCCGGTATATGTCGGACCAAAATCAATTTTAGTAGGCGGTAAAATCACAGGGTGTTCGATTGGGCCGGTTTGTCGTGTTGGGGGAGAGGTTGAGGAATCGGTTATTCAGGGATATTCAAATAAGTATCATGCCGGATTTTTGGGACATGCATATGTCGGTGAGTGGGTTAACTTTGGAGCGATGACAACTAATTCTGATTTAAGAAATGATTATAAAAATGTTAAGGTCTCGATAAATGGCGAGGTCATTGATACTGGTTTCTTGAAGATCGGATCGTTTATTGGTGATTTTACTAAGACCGCTATTGGAACATTATTAAATACTGGAATCAATATTGGTATTGCCTGCAATATTCTTGGCAAGGGATTGGTGGTAGATAAAGAAATACCTTCATTTACATGGTATGCCGAAGGACGGATGCATGAATATCGTCTTTCGAAGGCATTGGTTACGATTGAAAAAAGTATGACTCGCCGTAAGGTTGAATTAGGTCAGCCAATGAAAGACAATCTTGAATTGATATCGAATAGGCGATTAGTGCATGATAATAAAAATGAGTGATGTTGATTATGCAGTCGCCTGATAATTTGCCGACAGATAGAATAAGGTAGAAAAAAACCGAGAGGATAAATAGTGTCTGAACTTCGCAAGGACCCAATCACCGGTCGATGGGTGATTATTTCCACAGTAAGAGGTAAACGCCCAAGTAGTTTTGGTAACAGACCAAGACAAGAGGAGCCACACCTTTGTCCTTTTTGTCCCGGGAATGAAAGCAGTACACCACCCGAAGTTTTGGCCTATCGCAAAAATCAGACACAACCAAATAAAGAAGGCTGGTTTTTACGAGTAATTTCCAATAAATATCCGGCGCTGACAATTGAGGGATCATTAAGCCGTGAGCCCAAAGGTATCTATGATAAAATGGATGGTATCGGGGCGCATGAAGTCATTAT
>JAAERC010001181.1 GCA_024230695.1 Candidatus Zixiibacteriota bacterium | reverse complement strand
TTGATCTGATTAAATATTTTATAAATTTTCCAATTAATAACGGTATGGCAAGAATAAATATGAAAACTGTAACTATCCAGTAGAGAATATACTCATATGTTTTAAATTTTGCCTGGTCGGTCATATTTTATTATTCGACCTTTCATCCAAAAACCGTTGTAAAATTATCGCCGCGGCCATCCGGTCGAGTCGTCCTTTATCTTTGCCGACTTTTTTTCCATGCAGGTGGATCATCTCTTCGGCCTCAACCGATGAATCACGCTCATCGGTTTTGTATATCGGAATATCAATCAGTTTTTCCAGTCGCGAAATGAAATCATCGACCATCTTACAACTTCCGCCCCTGTCGCCGCCATCGGGAGCCACCGGATTGCCGACCACAACCCCAACCGCTTCATATTCGGCCAAATCAGCCACGATCTCATCGATAGCTTTATTTATAGACTTATATGTAATAGTCTTATAAGCCGAGGCGATTTGGGCCGAGGCATCGGAACGGGCCAGGCCGATTCTTCTTTTGCCAAAATCGACACCGATATACACTTGATCTGTCATATAAGGGGAATTTATAGGTTGAATAGTTTTAAGTCAAAGGAAATGGGCGGGGATTTAAGCTATTCTTATTCATTCGATTGAAAATTAGTATTGGTTTCCGCTTTTCTTGACAACTTCCCTCAAAAAACCTATATTGTTTGGCTTGATAATGCGAGAGTGGCGGAATTGGTAGA
>JAAERC010001180.1 GCA_024230695.1 Candidatus Zixiibacteriota bacterium | reverse complement strand
AAAGAATTCGCTCAAGCCCAAATTCTGCTGGTCGGATGATTGTGACCGCGAATTTAGGGAGCTTGTTGAAGGATTCGCCAATACGGTCATTTTGGCGTTTCCCGATTTCTCAAAGGATTTCTATTTGGATCGGTCATGCAGCTAATTAGATCCACTAAGTGGAAGATTGTGCACTGAATGCAAACTATATCCTGGCCGTTCATGGTAAGTACCAACCGGAATTTCACAAGGCGTATACCACTGGAAAGCGCTCCTCGTTGGTGTTAAAATAAAGAAAGCCGCAAGTCTCTAGGCGTATTATCGGGTCAGTAATAACGTGTTGAAGTTAGCAGGTCAATTTCGGTATTTCCAATTCTGGAAAAAGTACCTGTTGGAAATTCGGCCGTTTCGGTGGGTTTTTGTGGTTGCAGCGAATCGGGACATGCACCATTCAATTTGTCATAATTTTTTACATATGATATGGTGGTTTTCATTACAATCAATTTTTGGCCGTTCCAAAGTTGTAACGCCTGGCCAGACAATGACAATTAACCAGTACTCTCTGGTACAAATATGGTGGAGTGTTGCAACCATTATTGATCGATAAATTAACGATTTTGTCATTTTCTATCCGATTGGCAATAGGAATGAGAGTTAGCTTGGGGATGTTTTCGATGATACTGATTACGAATCTAAAGTCCATCCAAAAATATCGTAGACTGGAGGTTTTTTGATCATATCAAACTGAATCTTCGTCCGATCTGAACGAAACGAATATGAGTCGATGTAGTTTATCGAGCTTTATTTTAATTTTATTTTTTT
>JAAERC010001179.1 GCA_024230695.1 Candidatus Zixiibacteriota bacterium | reverse complement strand
GATGGCTATAATCAGGTACTTGTTAATATACCGCTCAATGATCTTAAAGAACGTTTAAATGAGCTTGACCCCCAGAATAAAATAATGGTTATATGCAGAAGAGGTCCCCGATCATATCAGGCATCGGTTATTCTAAAAAATGCAGGTTATAAAAATGTTTGTATTATTGGCGGTGGGACACAGGTCATACAACCTTAAATCAATATTGTCAGGAGATTATAAATGCCAAATGAATATTTGCCAATTGGATTATCAGTAAAGAAAAAACCATGTCTTATTGTAGGCGGCGGAAATGTTGCTCTTCGCAAAGTTGAGACAATGTTAGATTACGACACAAAAATGACCGTTATCGCTCCTAAACCATCTGATAAAATCGAGTACTATGCCGAGCGAAAACTGCTTAAACTGGAACAGCGGGAATATGTTGTTGGCGAAGTATCCAACTATGGAATGGTTATCGCCGCCAGCGATGATGCCGAAGTCAACAAAATTGTCGCGGATGATTGCAACAAAGCCGGAATCCCTATTAATGTCGTTGATAGCCCCAGTCTTTGCGATTTTATTTTCCCGGCTACTATTCAACGGGATTGCCTAACGATTTCTGTCCTTTCTGATGGCAAAGCGCCATTTCTTTCGGGACACCTGAGAATGATCCTGGAAGATCTTTTCCCGGGGCATTGGACAAAAATCGCGGGGCTTGCAACTGAATATCGAAAAAAAGTTCACACACGATGGAAAGGCAAACCTCAGCAAAAGGCCGATAGTTTCGAACGGTTTATCAATGCCGATTGGAAAAAGTTACTCAAAGATCTGAACGAGGACGAGTTAGATTCCGAACTGGATAAATTGCTTGAAATTTAGTATCTTAATTTATGGCTAAAATAACAAATATTACGGAAAACGGTTTTGTCTATCTGGTCGGAGCCGGCCCGGGTGATCCTGGACTAATAACTGTCAAAGGCAATCTGGCGCTGAAAAACTGTGACGCCGTTATCTACGATAACCTTGTGACATCAGAGTTGATAGTAACTCTGCCTTCAAATATTGAAAGACATTATGTCGGCAAAAAATCCGGGCGGCAATGTTGTTCACAAGATGAAATAAATATGCTGATGATAAAACTGGCTGGGGAAGGTAAATCTGTTGTTCGTTTAAAAGGTAGTGATCCTTTAATTTTTGGACGCGGCGGAGAGGAAGCCAAATTCCTGCGTGAGCATAATATTGATTTTGAAATAATACCGGGTGTTACGGCTGGCGTTGCTGTTCCGGCATACAGTGGTATCCCCTGTACAGATCGTCATCTGGCATCGTTTGTGATGTTTGTTACCGGTCATAAGGCAAGAGATAAAAAATACTCAACTGTACCATGGGAATGGATTGGAAAAGCCAAAGGTGGTACAATTGTGATCTATATGGGTGTTGGAGAAATAAAAAATATTGTTGAGACATTGACCAAATCGGGTATGGCACCTGATACTCCTGCGGCAATTGTTGAGAGAGGTACTTTTCCGACACAGAAATTTGTGGCATCAAATCTGGCAGATCTCCCCTCTGCCGTCAAAGAAAAGGGTATCAAACCTCCGGCACTGTTTATTATTGGCGAGGTTGTGACCCTACAGCCGTGGCTTGAATGGTTCAAAGGAAAACCGCTGATTGGTACCAGAGTAATGGTCACCCGCGCGGCATCTCCTGCACAGAAAATATATGAAGAATTAAGAGAATTGGGCGCTGAAGTATTACCATATCCGACCATTGAAGTAGAGGAATATCTTGACCCCAAAGGTTGGAACTCTTTTGATAGAGTTAAATCAGATAATAGATGGCTTATCTTTACCAGTGAAACCGGCGTTCGATACTTTATGAAGCAATTTTTGGAGCAGTCGGGTGATATACGACGTCTTGGGAATTACAAAATCGCCGCAATTGGCAAAGCGACTGCGATCAATTTGCAGAAGTTTGGTTTAAGTGCAGATTTCATTCCTAACAAATCAACAGCGGCCGCACTTGGAAAAGAGATGAGAGAAAATGTTGATCTTAAAAATTCCGAGATCATACGGGTCCGTGGTGTTCTGGCGGCCGATTCAATAGAAAAAGTTTTATCCAAAGCCGGTGCTAATGTAATCCCATTAACGGTTTATAATACATTTTACCCTGAATGGTCGGGTGGACTTAAAGAAAAATTGTTTGAGTATCCTCCGGATGTTATTATATTCTCCAGCGGATCAACGGTTAATGGCCTCTATGAAAATCTCGCAAAAAAAGAAGTAGAATCTTTGATTAAAAATGCTGAGATATATTCAATTGGTCCATCAACATCAAAAATATTAAAGAAGGCTGGGATCAAAGTATCTGCAGAGGCCGACCCGCATAATATGACGGCTTTGATAAATCAGATGGTAGAAAACATAAGTGAAAATAAAGACGGGAGGTCAGAATGAGTTTTCCTGATTT
>JAAERC010001178.1 GCA_024230695.1 Candidatus Zixiibacteriota bacterium | reverse complement strand
GTTAAATTGGGAGCCGACCACCGGAGGTTCATCAAATTTGGTTTTTGAATATGGCTCAAAATCACGCGATGATCTTTTGGCCCAAATGAAAAAAGGAATACTTGTCACTGGATTTATTGGCGGCAATTCAAATTCAACAACCGGTGATTTCTCCTATGGAATTATTGGGAAATATGTTGAAGACGGAAAAATCGTCAAGCCAATATATGAGATGAATGTTTCGGGTAATGTCACAGAATTGTGGAATAAATTGACCGATGTTGGCAATGATCCGTATACTTATTCATCGTGGCGTCGTCCCAGTATGTATTTCAAAGATATCAATTTCAGTGGTGTTTAATTAGGTATTTGAATTTAAGAAAGGACCGATAGAATTTCGGTCCTTTTTTTATAGATTTTATATTGCCAAATATTACTGATAAAATTAGCTTCTAATTTGTTATATTGGGAACCAGTTAATTCAAATATGGTTATGGATTAAAACTACAGGGCCGAATTATTGAAAGGGTTATTTAATGGATAACAATTTACGCTTTAATATTGCCGATCAACGATTGAAATATAAAGGTATGGAAAAAACTTTTTCTTATAACAATGACCGAATAATCGAGTTTAATCATCGCCACCGGACAGTTCTGGCCAATTATGATATTACCTTAAAAGAAGCTACAATATTTTCTCTTGATGACCGTATCAACAGCCAATCAAATCTGGGTGCACTACGAAATCGACAGCTTCGCGAATCTGGAGTGATATCGGCGGCATTGTCGGCAATCGGAGTTGGCTTATTTGGCAGAGGGGCCTTAACTGCTTTACCGGCCAAACAAAGAACGACTGCTATTGCCAATGAAATGAAACGATCCAATGACCGTATGGCCGCGCAGATCATGGCGGAAGTCCTGCATATCACATCCAATAAACTCCCGGTTGGTGAGGAAGTTCTTATTGCCTCGACTATCACCGAAGGTGTGCGAGTGAAACCGGGTAAAGAAGCAGGTGGAAATCCGACTATTGCAGTCGGAGCGTTGTTTGGCAAAAGAGAACATCGTGCCAAATATGGATTGCCTATGACCAATAATGTTACTCTATTGTCGATGGGTAGTGATGTTATCGATGGAACGACCAAATCGGTTAAGGGATTACATTCATCTTTTACGGCGATGTTTCTGACCGAATCGGGCGTTAAGCGACATCTACCGGATATTTATGTTCAACGCTGGATGGGTGGAGCATATTTTAATGAGTTTAATCCGCGTGAGGCCTCACTTGTTGATGCTGCTGATATAATCAGTAAAGCATATGGTTATTCCGGCCCCGAGAAACTCAACGCTTTTTATCTGGATCGTCCGCGACATCATCCGGCGATGGATGAATTAAATAAGGCCGGTGTTGGGACTCCGTATGACGACGATGGTGATTTATTTCCGGCTTTGATCCTGGGTTTTGATGATGCCGAATTTCCCAATGGTACACAACTCAATTCAATGATCGGCGAGATCGGTGGTTCGGCCGAGTGGGCGGTTGGTGTTTTACCGCTTGTTTGGCGTGGGGGACAGGCTATTGGGATGTTAACAAGCCAGACGATTTTGACTCGGAACGATCTTGATTATGGTGAGAAATGGCGTCAGCGGTTCCATTTTACCGAAGAAGAATTTATGCTGATGCAGGATGCTCGTTTTGAGCAAAAACCGTATTTTACAATTCAGGATATTATGGAAGATCCATTTGCCGGAGGTATCAGCGCTTTTGGAGCAATTACCGATAGCTATTATCTGCCATATCTCGATGCGGTCAGTCATAATGAGGCCAACAATACTATTACTGTTAATACTCTTGTAATTAATTCTCTTGGAATCATGGAAGTTTGGCGGTTTGTTTTTGAATGTAACAAGGGATTACAAAACAGCCGGAATATGATGCGATCACCTAAAGATGCTTTGATTGAGCTATCAGGAAAAGATTTGGAAAAAGCTATTGGCAAGTATATGGATGATGACCGGATGCGGATGCGGTATCGTATCTGTTTTAACAATGAATATTATCCGGCCCTGATTCCGGTTCGCGATAGATTGGTGCTATTACACAATGCTGTTGAAACGCTTATTGAACGTGGTGCGCTTAAT
>JAAERC010001177.1 GCA_024230695.1 Candidatus Zixiibacteriota bacterium | reverse complement strand
TTTTGTTTCGAGAGGGTGAGCTTCCAATAACTTCGATATTACGAAATTCGCTTTCGGCATTTACCGACAGATGATGATTATAAAACCAAACTAATTGTCCTAAAACAAAATCATCGGTACTGCGCGAGAGTATGCCACTGTCCCAGCTCCGCATATCATTCCGACCAACTTTGCCAACCGCTTTAAGTTTTTCGAAAGGAAGATATTCAAGAGCAAAGGTTCCCGACTTTGCATCTCTATATGGACTATCCTGCCACAAGGATAGGAAAGAAAGAGCATCACCCGGGCGCGCAAATCGTTTATATTCTGCCGTTAAAAGCGTACTCAGATCTTTGCGAGGCTGTAAACGAACGGTCAGGAAGGTTCCATCCTCACGCTCATTTAGAGAATCGTTTTCCTTAAAATCCTGATGTCTCACTTTTTGGATCAATTGAATATAGTTGCCATTCTCCGATTTACTGGCAAGTGATAGAGCCGCCTGATTTGTATTATTATCAAATGTTGCGGTATTTAAGTCATTATTAAAATTGATTCGTTCAAAATGTAATCCATATGAAAATTGATTAAGAAATCCAAAGTCATCTTTGGTTCCATCTAAATCAACAATAGCTCTTTGTTGATGATTATCTTCGGTGGTAGCATCATCTTTGTTTTGAACATCACGTTGTTCAAGAATCAATCCTAATCGTAATGCCTTACTAAAGTTATTACGATAACCAAGAAGATATTTTTTCTCATCGCGGCGTCCGGCATACGGATTGTACTGACCAGTGGAATCAAGACTGAGAATATTACCGTAAGATAAATTAAATGATTGTTTTTCGGTTAGATCATAGGTGCCGCCAAGATTTATTCTCTGCTGGTTTTTGGTCGAATATAGATCTGAATTGGTGAATGACATAAACTGGTCATCAATTTTCTGGAAATCTGCTGAAACTGATAAATCATCAGTTATCTGTGATTGTATCCCAGCACGATATGCTTGATTATTACCATTAATATCATCATTTTCGGAACTGGCATATTCAAAATACCCGGTACCTGTTTTATCTAAATCAAAAGTGATATCAACCGCACCCAGATCATCCGGCTCATCCACGCCGATTCCGCTGGCATTATCATCCCGAAAACGGTGCAATAACGAGACTCCGCCGTCAAATTCATCATTCGGCTGGAAACTGAAGCGACCACCAACCAAAGCATCATTTTCATCCCGCTGATAGTCATAAGTAATAACAATGAATACCGGATCAGAGGCAATCGTCTCACTGGCCACTGGCTGATTCAATATTACCCGTCCCCGCAAATAATCTATATTGTAATCAATATCTGAAAGTAGCATTCTTGACGAAATAACGGTCGATGGATCAAACCTGTCGCGCACTTCGATTTTAATTTCTTCACTTCCGCGGGTTATTGGGGCATTGTCCAAATCATATGGGCCGGTTGTTCCATTGGCAGGAATACCAACACTTGTGCCTTCACGATAAGCTTTTCCCTCTAATTTTCCGCCAACCGCTTCTAATCCAAGCTGGCCATGATTGACATCCGCAAAGACCCCAAACAACGAACGGCGATGTAGGGTAAAAGTTGAGTTGTCAAAGCTTGGTCGGAGTGAGCCGCCTTCTATATATCCAAACTTATTTGATTCAAGTCTGGCCAAAAGCTCCAGGCGCGCCGGTTGTTGAGGTTGGGTCAGTAGTCTTGTATCAAGATTGCCCATTTCCCACTGGCGCTGAGGATCATAACTCCCCTCACCGGTAAAGCGCCAATCATCCCACAATGGCTCGGATGATTTCACCGACATTTTTAATCTA
>JAAERC010001176.1 GCA_024230695.1 Candidatus Zixiibacteriota bacterium | reverse complement strand
TTGTGATTTTACAGATTTTAGCCGAGGCGATTTGGTTGTTGATGGCTTTGAACTAAAAAACAAAACTGATATTTCTATCGAAGCAATTGGAGCGGAATTAAGACATTCTGATTATATGTTTGCTTATGGGTGGATAATTGATGCCGACACGAGAGAGCCGGTTTGGGTTATGGCCGATGAGGATACCAAAAGATATCGAAGAGCTAGTGCTTTAAGAGAATTCAACGATGATGTCAGCCTTCCTGCTGGTCGTTATGAAGTGATTTATTATGTCGGCGAATCTGTTTATTTTAGCGGTGGAAATATTATTATTAAGGATTGGGAAGATGCGGGAAATGTACTTGAATCAATATTTGGTTCGGATGATGATGATACTTATTATTTCTCCGGTGATGGTGATTATGATGATATTGATGACTATGTTGATGATCTCAAATTTTCAATGACCGCACCCAGTGGATCGTTTGTCAAATTTAATCCGGTTGAATTTGTAACAGAAAAGGCGATAATTGATTTCTCCAAACCGGATGATGATTTTTATGAAAAAAAGGGATTCACTCTAAAAAAAGACGCTTCGCTTAAGATCCTTGCGACCGGCGAATATTCCTCCGGTGATCGAGTATTTGTTGACTATGGATGGATCATGAATGCCGATACACGGGAAAAAGTCTGGCAGATGGATAAATGGAACACTTCGTGGGCCGGCGGCGGAAGAAAAAATCGTTATTTTAATGACAAAATTGATTTACCGGCAGGCAATTACATAGTGAGTTTTGCCACCGATGACAGCCATTCATTTGGCGAATGGAATGTCCCCCCTCCCTATGACCCGCTTCATTACGGATTAACAATATACGCAACCGATGAAAAGCAGAGAAAATATTTCACAGATTTTGTTGATGATTATTCGGAGCCAACAATAATTGCTATTACAAAAGTCAGAAATAATCGATTTGAGCAAAAAGGATTTACTCTTAAAAAAGAAACCGATTTACATATTATAGCCCTTGGTGAATTTGGTTATGACGATGAATTTGCCGATTACGGCTGGATCGAAGATGTATCGAGTGCTGATATTGTATGGGAAATGACCGAATATGATACTGAACATGCCGGCGGAGGAAAGAAAAATCGAAAATTTGACGGC
>JAAERC010001175.1 GCA_024230695.1 Candidatus Zixiibacteriota bacterium | reverse complement strand
GGTTCGCTCAAAGAAGCTATCAGTAGGAATATTTTCTCGAAATTTGGTAACTCGAACCAAGAGGCCAAAAAACATATCGGCTCTTCCAGTAAGGAATAATAATGCGTTTTGGGCTGTATGCAAATTTTCATCGTCCCGATGCCTCTGAGACGGTTAATTTTGTTATAGATTGGTGCTGTAAAAACGACCATAAGGTTTTTTTCTGTGACAAAATTGTTGACCGCATCACCAGCGATATTGAATCAATACCGTGTGATGAATTAGTTAATAATTGCGACATAGTTATTTCACTTGGTGGCGATGGTACAATTTTGGCCACGGCCCGGACACTTGATAAATCTGAGATCCCGATTCTGGGGATCAATCTGGGGTCGCTTGGATTCTTGACACAAATTACTCCAGATGATCTTGAAAGCGCTCTGAAACGAGTAGTCAGTGGATCATACCAGATTGAAAAACGCATGGTGATGCAATCACAGGTGATTGATGGTGACAAAATGACTCTGCCATATGCTCTCAACGATGTTGTTATCGACAAAGGAAGTGTCAGCCGTGTTATCAATCTTAGTCTGTATGCCGATGGAGAGTACATCAGTTCTTATACTGCCGATGGCATGGTGATCGCGACCCCGACCGGATCGACTGCATATTCACTGGCGACCGGGGGACCGATTTTAAAACCGACTATGGATGCTTTGATTGTTTCTCCTATCTCGCCATTTTCATTAACAAGTCGTCCGCTTGTTTTTCCTGCCGAGACGAATTTGGAGGTCCGTATCCGCTCCGAACATGGCAGTGCTTTGCTGACAATTGATGGACAGGTCGCAACCAAGTTTTCTCCTCAAGGTACAATTCAAGTTTCAAAAGCAGCGCATAGTGTTCGGTTTATCCGGTTTCCGGAAAATTCATTTTTTGATATCCTTCGCCAGAAACTTCACTGGGGAAAACTGCCAGTGGTTGATTATAAAAAAAGCGATATTCTCAAAAAACCATCGAATCGTAAATAAAACATCATTTCCTTTAGTTTATATGATTTATCAGACCAAATAAGGAGTCAAAAATGCCTTGTCTTGAGATAACCATGCCCAAAGCAGATATTCAAATCAAAGAGAAACTGGCCAAAGAACTGACCAAGGCGTTTGATAAGGCCACTCATTTTGGAGCAGAGATATTTGGTATATATTTTAATGAATACGAGTTTGGTAATGCGGCATCGGGTGGCGTTATTTGTGAAAATAATATAAAGCGCCCTTATCTTCATATGTTGATGTACTGTCCGCGTATTGATCGTGTTACAAAACAAAAACTTGTTGAATCGTTTTCGTCGGTGTTTACATCTGTTTTTGGCAAGGAAGATTGGCAACCAGTGATCCATATTTGTGAACATCCATATGACAATGTCGGTGTTAATGGTAAACTTCTTTCTGATAGTTTTGAAGAATGTGCTAAAAGCAAATTCTACTACGAGTTACCGAAAGATTAGGGTCTTGGCAGTTGTTTCTTTTAAATTATTGATTTTATAAAATTCCTTGTAAGCTATAATCCCTCAAATAAATTTTGAGAGGGTGGCGTTTCAAAAACGCTTGACAATGGAAATATAAATACTATATTCTTATATAATTAGATGTTAATGAATCTGACGCATAGGAATATCTTTATATATCTAAATTTCTAACTGAGTGAGAAACAGAAATTACAAACTGGTCTTAAACTTAGAGAAATTTAGGAGGTACTTTTTGAAGCGTCTATTTTTTTGCTGTTTTCTGTGAAGTGTCCTATCCATATATCTTAATAATAGGAAACTTCAGTTCATCGGATACTTTAGATAATGTTCATATCTTAGAAAATCAAGCTTGTCGTCTCAGTAGGCCATAGCAAGGAGGAAAAAGTGAATAGTAGAAACCTGTTTCAATCAAGGTTGGCGGTTTTATTCTTTTCAACCGCGATTATAATCGTGCTATTTTTATTTTCGACAGCCAGTTCTCAAATGTGGGAACAAACCGGTGGGCCGTATGGAGGGGAAATAAAATGTCTCGCTGTTAACTCTTACGGTGATATATTTGTTGGAACCGGCAGTAGGGGTGTTTTTCGATCGACCAATAATGGTGATAGCTGGACGGAAATCAACAATGGATTGACAATTGGTAGTATGACGTCTCTTGTCATCAACGATAATGATGATATATTTGCCGGAACCGGCGGTGGTGTTTTCCGCTCAACTGATAATGGTGACAGCTGGACAGAAGCCGATAATGGTATAACATTGCCCGTCGTTTTTGCACTTGATATCAATACCAACGGGGATATTTTCGCCGGTACATATAATGGCAGTGTTTTCCGTTCCACCGATAATGGTGATAATTGGACCAATGTAGATAATGGTCAGGTAACTTACTCTGTTTTTGCAGCTACCCATAATCCTTCTGGCGATATTTTTCTCGGAACCTCAGCCGGTGGCGTTTTCCGCTCAACTGATTTTGGTGATACCTGGACTCAAATAAACAACGGGCTGACAAACACTTACGTTTTATCTATGGTCGTCAACTCTTCCGGTGATGTTTTTGCGGGAACCCAGGGCGGCGTTTACCGTTCGACTGACAATGGTAATAATTGGTCCAATATAAATGGTTTCTCAATAACCGGTCATGGTTGGGCCTTAGCTATCAACTCTTCCGGTGATATCTTTGCAGGAACGTCAGGAAATGGCGTTTTCCGCTCAACCAATAATGGTGATAATTGGACCCAAATAAATGATGGTTTGACAAATACTTACGTCCAGGATATTACCGTCAATTCTTTGGGCTATATATTTACCGGAACGGAAGGTGGCGGTGTTTATCGCTCTACTGACAACGGTGATAATTGGACTACAAACAACAATGGGTTGGCAAACTCCGAAGTCTTGGCAATAGATATCAACTCTTCCGGTGACATTTTTGTAGGAACCAAATTTGGCGGTATGGCCAAATCAGCTGATAATGGTCTTAGTTGGATTGAAATAAACATCGGCCTACCACAAGCCCAAGTTGAGTGTATTGCCATCAACTCTTCAGGTGACATTTTCGCCGGAACTACATTCTACGGTATTTTTCGCTCAACCGATAACGGTGACAATTGGGATCCAATAGAGCATGGCTTAACAATGTTCGATGTTATGAGTATTGCCATCAACTCTTCCGGTGATATTTTTATCGGAATGGTTACTGCCACTGGTGTTTTCCGTTCAATTGATAATGGTAATAATTGGACAAAAATCGACAACGGTCTGACCGATCCATTTAATGAGGCTATCGCCATAAACAGTAGTGGTGATGTGTTTTGCGGAAATTCAGGTGGTGTTTTCCGCTCAACTGATAATGGTGACAACTGGATCGAAATAAACAATGGTCTGACTGTCTCTACTGTTCAGGATATTGCTATCAACTCTTCTGGTGATATTTTTGCCGGAACCGAAACTGGTGGCGTTTTCCGCTCAACTGATAATGGTGATAATTGGACCGCAATAAACAATGGTTTGACAAATTTGGATATTAATACAATTGTTTTCAACTCTTCAGGCGATATTATTGCAGGGACATCAGGAGCAGGAGTTTTTGTCTCAATTGACAATGGTGATAACTGGATGGAAACAAATGGCGGTCTGACAAACACAAATGTTGGCGCTTTGGCTATCAATTCTTTCGATGATATCTATGCCGGAACAATGGGTTCTGGAGTATTCCGATTGCCAATCAATGAGATTTGTGGTGATATTGATGGACAGGCGGGAATTGATATTCTCGATATTATTTCTATTATTAATTTTGTATATAAGGGCGGTTCAGCACCATACCCACATTATTTAGCTGACGTTAATAATGATGGAGCTGTAGATATACTTGATATAGTGCATTTAATAAATTTCAAGTATAAAGGTGGTCCAGGGCCGGATTGTCTCGCCGAATAAATAGTCGAGCTTCTTTTCTGATTTTCGAATTCAAAAATTAAATTAATTAAGGGTTAGGGCCTAAGGCCCTGACCTACAAATTTTATTAGGTGGGTTACCAAATCCTGGCAGGAGTCGTCGACTACTACCATAAAAAAATCCGCATATTACAAAATCCTCTTGATAAATCACCCGTTTCGTAACATAATACAGATCAATTGATAAGAAAATTGCTCGGGTACCCCATAGCTTGCTGTGGGTTGGCTGACTATACCATAATAAATTAACCCACACCAAGGTGTGGGCCACCAAGAGTCTGAAGGAAACTATGAAATTGTTGATGATATATTGTAGTCGGTTTGGATATAAGACAAGTATGCGGACACTCGAGACTGTGCCGGAGATCGATAAGAGCGAATTGTTCGAAAACTGTCTCGTCGGGTTTATTGATGTTGAGGAAAAAGACGAAGAAAATGCATCATACATTGAGACCAAATTAATTAAAAATCTCAAATGGGCGGCACGTAAGAACGAAACAGAAAAAATAGTATTACATTCGTTTACACATCTGTCTGACAGTAAAGCCGATCCGGAAATAACAAAAAAAATATTCGATAGCGCCGAAGAACGTTTAAAAAGTTCTAACTATGAAACAAACCAAACAGCTTTTGGATATTTTATGGATCTCGATATTCAGGCACCCGGTAGTCCGTTAACAAGATTATTTAAGGATATTTAAAATGAGTATTGATAATATTAAACCTGATAAAGCCGAAATTGTCGCCAAAGTTTATCGTGGTGCTCGCGAAGAGGCGATACATTATGGTTCAATCGCGGTGGTTAACAGTGAGGGCAAGTTAACTCATTATCTTGGTGATCCGGAGTTTTTCACATTCGCGCGATCATCACCGAAACCGTTTCAACTTTTGCCGACTATAACATCCGGCGCCGCCGATAAGTATGGTTTTAGTCCTAAGCAGTTATCTATTATGTGCGGGTCACATGTCGGAAGCGATGAACATCGTGAGGTAGTGATATCAAATCTCAAAGCCGCCGGGAACAGCCCCAAACTTCTCAAGTGCGGATGTCATTGGCCGCTTGGGATGCAGATGAGAGAAGAATATCCGACCAAAGATGAACATTTGGATTATGTGCGGCATAATTGTTCCGGTAAACATTCCGGGTTTTTGGCATTGTCCGCACTTTTGGGCGAAGACCCTGCTGAGTATTTGAATCCAAACGGAAAAGTGCAACAGATGGTTCTTGATGCTGTCGCCGGGATGTATGAATACCCCAAGGAAAAAATAGTTATAGGAGTTGACGGTTGTTCGGCCCCGAATTTTGGTTTGCCAATGATCAATACCGCTATTGCTTTTCGAAAACTCGCCGCGGCGGTTGGTAAAGATGAAATCGAGACCAAAGCGTTGGAACGTATTCGATGTGCGATGATGGAATATCCGGTGATGTTTTCCGGTGAGGGGCGGTTTGATCTGGCTCTGATGCGAACTTTCCCGAATAATGTTGTATGTAAAATAGGAGCCGAATCTATTCAGGGGATCGGCCTTATGAAGCCATCAATCGGGATTGCCGTGAAGATCCATGATGGTAACCAACGGGCTCTGTATCCTGTTATTGTTGAGCTACTTAAACAGTTTGGTCTAATAGAAGATATTGGTAAAGCGGAACATCTAAAAGATTATTTTAAAGCCGAGATTCATAACGTGATGAATATTTTAACAGGATGTGTTAAAGCCGAATTCAGCTTGAAAAAAGTCTGATATTGTATTATCTTTAAGGCTGAGTAATTTTAATATTTTTGGAGGAAATGTGTTAGAGCAAAGACATCCATCAGAACCTTTTAGAATAAAATCAGTCGAATCAATC
>JAAERC010001174.1 GCA_024230695.1 Candidatus Zixiibacteriota bacterium | reverse complement strand
TGTATGATGGCGCGGTCATCACAACCGATCTGTACGCCGATTATATCGAGAAATTTGAACCATACGATTCTACTCAAGCATGGAAACTTGACGTTTATTTCTATGATAATGAAGGCAACCAAATATCTACCTTGACAGCCGACAGCGGACTGGTGCGGGAACAGGTTAATTTTATGGAAGTATTCGGTAACGTGATTGTCACAACTGAGGACAGCGCGGTTTTATATACTGAGCAGTTACGACATAACACAACCGACGATAAAATCGAAACCGATAAATTTGTGCGAATAATTCAACATGGCGATACAATTCAGGGGTATGGATTCGAATCTGATCGTAAATTACGAAATATCAAAATCAAAGAACGCGTCACCGGAACATTGCAGGGTACAGAAGAAATTATTGAAGATCTGCCAAATTGATTGACATTTAGCCAATGCAATAATATCAAAATAATTTTAAACATAATTGCAATTTTTATCGTCTTAAGCATATCAAAATAATTAATATTCTGGAGGAAATTGCTACGATGAAATTTGTATTGTATATTATTTGTGCCTTAATGTTATATAGTACAGGCCATTCCGGCGGAAATAACCAAAATGGCCTCAGTGTCAACATAAACGAAAATAACCTACA
Organism: Candidatus Zixiibacteriota bacterium; assembly: GCA_024230695.1. Next base: position 3,651 of record JAAERC010001174.1, on the reverse strand, counting down.
AAGTAATTTTGCGGCTGTATTCGTTTGCGGCGAGGTCGATGGTTTAGAAGGTATTAATATTCTTGATATTGTTTTTCTGGTTAATTATAAATATAAGAACGGTCCGGCTCCTGATCCATATGATGCCGGTGATGTGAATGGAAATCCTCCGATAGATATTTTGGATATTGTATATCTCGTGAATTTTCTATACAAGAACGGACCAATACTTAATTGCCCTCCCCCTATTCCAGTTGATCTGGAAATAGGCCCTGGAACCGACGTTGTAATCAATGGCTTATTGCAGCCTGGTGAATGGGATGATGCCAATGAAATCAATTTTGGGATTCAGGATGAAATTGATATTTCGGTAAAAGTCAAACATGCCAATGGTTATTTGTTGGCCTCTTATACTTATAATTTTATCGGAGAGCCAAATCTATGCTTCCCCGAAATTTGTATCGATCCGGACAATGAGAAGGGCAGTGCCTGGGATTCCAATGATTGGTGGTTTCATGTTTCGGGCACTGATTGTGAGGCTCAGGGAACATATTTTGTTTGGGGCGACTGTACCATTAATCAGCCGGACTGGTGGGGTGTACCAAATTTCGCGTTGGTTTCCGATCCTCCGATATTGGCATATTTTGAGATGAAAATCCCATTCAGCAAATTGGGTGTATCTGTTGGAGACTCGATAGGAATTCTTTTCGACGTAGAATCTATACCTACACACTATGGACTTTGGCCGGAGGGAGCTTCTATGGATAGTCCCCAAACATGGGGAACTGCTGAATTAGTACCCTAATATTCTTGTAATATCAAACGACTTTAATGTGCATTTATTATGGATTGCTTTATCTATCCAAATTGTCCTGATAAGCCTATTTTGCACCTGTCGGGTTTTTCGCTCGACAACGTATCACATCAGAACCCGACTTACTGAATACGAAATCAACAAAATCACTACAACATCACCGTTGATTCATCCCGCATATCTTAATTATGATGCTAACTATGCAAATACAAAAAATTCAATTTTGCATCAATAATAGATATTGCGAAAAGTTAAATATGACAAAACGAACCCATTTCGCTGTACAAGTATGAGATAGAAAGAGTTACAGGGAATTTTATGATTTTCTATACATTAACAATTTATAATCAATTCTAAAAATTATACTGATTCATCCGATATATAATTATTGAACCCGGTTTTGGTCTCTTTGATCAAAGCTGGCTTTTAACTATGGCTTTTGATTATATTATTGAGGTGATGTAATGAGCGAACAGCGAGATTCAATCAGAAGAGATGCCACCGATGCTTTGCTTATTTATGATAATGAAACAAATATGCCAATCGGACAGATCATTAATCTGTCGGAGCGTGGATTTAAGATTATGACTGAGGAACCGTTGGATATTTCCAAAGTCTATAGTTGCCGGATGCCGATTCCTGAAAATTTTGCCTCAAAAAATGAAATCAAGTTTTTGGCCGAATGTCGTTGGTGCAATCAGAATATGGAAACAACCTGGTATGATTCAGGGTTTTATATTCGGAAAATTGAGACAGGGGATCTCAAGATCATTCAATCTATCGGCCGAAAATGGATGATTGACCTGTCAAACAAGCTTAACACGTGCGATAGTGACAAAAATGCCAATAAAAAGGGACTACTGGCCAAACTCTTTGGATAATTGAAATCATAATTATCAAATAATTTTGGAATATCACTCGTAATTTTGATTTGTAAATATGAGTTTGAACTAAAGTAAAACAAAAAGATATAATGAATAAATATTAATTTATCGCCGAAGATTATAAATGGCTTGACAACTGAATGATTTTGATTATAATTGGACGCTGAAAACAGTGAAAAGAGTATGGTAAAGAAAGAAAAAAAGACAACAGATGAAGGGTTTGAGTGGCCATTTGGCCCGAGAAACTATATCCTCTTTGCAGTAGGATTGCTGGTAATAATTGTAGGATATATTTCACTCTCGGCTGGATCGATCACCCTCGCCCCGATTTTATTAGTATTGGGTTACTGTGTTTTGATTCCGATTTCGATTATTGTTAAAGGGAAATCGGAGGTAACTCCTGCAGAAGATGTTTCAGCTAATAGCTGATAAACTGACAAAACGGGCAGTTGGCTCAGCTGGTTAGAGCATCTGCCTTACACGCAGAGGGTCACTGGTTCGAATCCAGTACTGCCCAGTTTGATTGACGAGAAGAAACGAGAAGATAAAAGATTTAGCAAATACGACATTTCAAAATATTTTTTAGAATAGCCGGGGTTGTAGTTCAGTTTGGTTAGAACGCCTGCCTGTCACGCAGGAGGTCGCGAGTTCGAGTCTCGTCAACCCCGCTTATTTTTTGTACACCTGTCTTTTAGGCGGGTTTTTTGTTGCTCAACTATTGAAATTATAACAAGTTTAAAGAGATAGTCGAAACCAATGGGGTTTCTATCCATAAGAAATAAATTGAGGGTAAATCATGAAAAACTGTATTTCAAATGAAATATTTGTAAATGAACTTCTTGATCTATTGGCTGAAACATTTGAGAAAACTCAGGGAATATATCTTGATAGAGGCAATTCTCTTTTTGATACATTAAGTAAGATTTCAGCGGTCGATGCATCTCGACAGACAACATTCGTTAAGACTACTATTGCCGGTCAAGTTGAGCATATTCGATACTATTTTGATGTGTTATCCAGCGACATTCAAAATAGGGAAATTGGCAAAGTCGATTGGAATAGAAGCTGGGCAGTTCAAGAGGTAACTACTCAGGAATGGGAGAATCTGCGCAATCAATTAAAATTAGATTACAAAGAGTTTTGCTCAGACATAAAAGGAATTAATCGTTGGGATGGCGAAGACGATATCGGCGCATCATTTGCTATCTTGTCACATACTGCTTACCATCTTGGAGCTATAAGGCAAATGATTCAATTAATAGAGTAGGATATTAGCTTCTTACTTGAGTCTTGACTTAATTTAAGGTTATAATTTTGCGGCTTCAATTTGTCCCGTAATATATATGTCCAATAGCATACTAATCTATTGGCCTTGATTCATCACAAAGTTGATGAACTCGTCTCGTAGAGCCCGCATTTTTTTTGCAATTTGTTTCCATTAATAGCAAATACTCATATGCAAATTTTGGTTTTATAAGCCCGAAACATTTAAAATCCTTAGTTTCATATACGCCTGCCATTATCATAAAACCCTCTTATATTATAATGATTTTCGCCGATAATATATTTGAGGGAAATGTGTAATTTCAAATGCTGTTAAAGCAATCACATCTCGTCAGACTATTTTCCCATTTTAAAATTTCTGATTATTAAACTTTGGATAAGCTGTCATCAATGATTAAGACCGAGAAAAAAAGGAAGATCCGGCAAAATAAATTATCGGGCTCTGCAATATCAAGCACAAATTCAACAAAATCCCAGACAAAAATAACTCTCAAAAATACAATTCAATCGGACCCTGGTATCAAAGATAAGTATTTGGCCTTGCTAAGAAATACAAATGATGCTTTTGGTTTTCATCAAATTATCACAGATTCAAAAAACAAACCGATTGATTATATATTTCTTGAAGTAAATGACAGATTTGAGCAATTTACCGGTCTAAAAAAAGACAACATTTTGGGAAAAAGGGTA
>JAAERC010001173.1 GCA_024230695.1 Candidatus Zixiibacteriota bacterium | reverse complement strand
ATACAAAAAGTCAAAGGGCCGTAAGTCGTTCCTTAATTTCTAATTTTTCAGTCCTTTAACAAATTATTCGATATGCTTTACTCCTCATTATTAAACTCGTCAGAATATAATCCGTTCCAACAAAAAGTCAAGTTTTCATTAGCTTTACGCAGTTTTTGTTATTTATTTTATCGGTTTCTGCGTTTTTAACTCAACCAATTCCCTGCAAATTCTCATCCGGATAATCAATTTGCCACGACAAATTCTTCTTACATGTTGCGTAGCTAGAGGTTGGGCGTATTTCTCAATTATTCACAAATTAATTTATTGCGTTAAAACAGGAAAAAATGTTCACATTTGGGTAGTTTATTGGCAAAATTATAGATATTGAAAATCAGATAGGTATTAGTTTTTTCCATTATACATATTAAGCCCAAAATATATAATTTTATGGAAGTTTTTATGTAATCATTTGTATAACAGGTGCCTGCGTAAAATTACGATAAAAAAAAAGGAATGAGTTATGAAAAAAACTATTTTGGTTTTTGGAATTTTATTAATCACTTTCGCCAGCTTTATTATAATTGAGGCGAACGATAAAAAAGTTGGGGAACCGACGGTTGAATCTGTCCTCGCCCGATATATTAAAGCGGTTGGCGGTCGAATCGCGCTTGAAAACCTTGTCAGCAGGGATTGTGTTGGGAAAAAGATAACAGATCTGACCTCCCGACAATATCCGATTTATGTCTCGTCTCACATGGAGGCATTTGCTCAAGTGCCGACTAAATATAAACTTGAGATATGGATCGATGATGGCGGCCACAAAGAGGGTTTCGACGGCAAAACGGGATGGTTAAAAGATAAATGCGGGATTCAAACCGACAAAAAGCTCATCAAAAACAAACTCGCTTTTTTCCTGAATCCACAGGGGCCATTATATATAGAGGAATATTTCCCCCAACTCACTTATGCCGGGATCAATGAAATCAATAATATGAGTGTGCATGCTCTCGAACCGGCATCGCTTCAGATGGAATATTACACATTATACTTCAGTGTTGAAAGCGGGCTTTTGGTGGCAATCGGATATCACTCATCGGTTGAGGATTATCGGAATATTGACGGTGTGATGGTTCCTTATAAATTTGTTATGGGTCGTAAAGGCGGTTCGGTGGTTTATCAATTCGACAATATCACCCATAATATAACGAAAGATAAATCAATCTTTGCAGTACCTGAATAAGATATCATTTTGTTATTGTAAACAGAAAGAGTAGGGCGGTAGTCGGAGACTCCCGCCTTTTTTTAAAATCTCATTCACCAAAATTAATATCCTCAGCATGTAGGTCAACGCTCTCCGAGGGTTGACAGATTCGTAGGGCAAAACCCAAGACCCGACCATCAGGACGGGACGAAGTGGTTCTGCCATTTTATTAATTTAAAAAAATGTCGAAACCACAACAGTGCGAAGTTATGGCGCCAAACACCCAATAATGGCTAATACTCCAATTGGAAGCAATAAGGTCCACTGGGGTAGAACAAATAGTTTATTGCTCCAATTTCCCAAAAATGAAAAAGTCAGAAACAGGATGGCATATGCTACAAACTGACCACCGATAAACAGTGCAACTATTTTACTGCCGACGCTGATCGGATTCGCACCCAAATACAATAACATGATTGCCGATACAAACAGAATAACGGAAACTATGTGCCAGCAAACGTGAAGCACCGCCATTGGTATTGCATCTAAGTCACACTTCAAAAATGGTTTGATGACGCCAGCCTGCCCCATAAATAGATGAATAAATGTCGAAATAACCGCAATCGCTCCAGATACAAGCCACCAATAATTCATGATTTCCCTCCATTTTTATTTTACTACCACAACGCCGAATATGACATAATAGTATTCAATATTTTTTAATATTTAGTTTGCTAATAAATTAATGTCAATAGGAACTGAAATAGCAATACAAAAAGCGTAGTGATTTATATTATTAATAATTCCTTATAACCTCTTCCCTTTCATACTTGTACGGCGAAAATGGGTTCGTTTTGTATATAAAAAGTTTATGACCCAAATACGATTTTCCATAATATGGTAATTCTTTATAACTCATATACCTCCATGTAATTACAACGAAATGGACCACCACTGGTGGTTTCGTGACCTGCTGATAACTGTTTGCCAAAACATGTTTTTTGAACACATTGTGTTTGGCCGATTTCTTTGTAGTAAAATTGTAATTTTTGATTTTGGTAGTCTTAGCGTCATAATTAAGATACGACGAGAGAACCAACACTGATTTGATGGAAAAAATGTTAGGTGCCCTACTCCTTTAGGAGTGGGAATCTCAAACCCCACGTCTAAAGATGCGGGCCACCCGCCCAAAAAGATGTTGAAATCACTTTTCTGGGATCTCGACCTACTCCTACTATGAAACATGGGAAAGAGAATGCATAAAATAAATTGCTATAATACATATTATGTATTATATTATAGTCGCTCGATACTAAATTGTTTAAAGACATTCAAACGGACTATATCTATAATATTGAGTCAATGGAGGTTGCCATGAAGAAGAATATGAAGGTGTTTGTTCTTATGCCATTCGGGAGCGACAAAGAGTATGAAGGAGGGAATGATGAGTCCAACTATGTCTATGATGAGATAATATGCCCTGGCGTCAAGCTGGCTCTTGGGGAAGATGTCATAATTGAACGTGAAGTTGACAAAAACCGGGCAGGATCAATCACCAAAGCGATAGTCTCAAGTATCGTCACTGCAGATGTGGTAATAGTCGATATCACCGGATGGAATCCCAATGTCTTTTTTGAGCTCGGAATGAGATATGCTCTTCGAAACAGCGTGACGATACTTCTGGCACAGACCAATACGAGAATCCCTTTTGATATTAGGGCATACCGACTCATCTATTACAGCAGATTCAAACCATCTGATGCACGCACAAAAATATCTTCCTTTGTAGAAGAAGGCATCTCTGACAATGCAGGTTCAGACAGTATCGTTTTCGACACATTCCGCAACCTTTCAGTATCTATTCCCGGCATCTTGGATAGTCAGCGGACAGACCAGGGAAGACAACCAATTATAATGAGGTGGGAAGATTTCATGGCACGAATCGAATGGGTAGTTGGATGGCTGTCGCCCGAGGTAAATGAGGGACATTTTGTGCCTGATGCGGTTCTGGGAATCTCCAACGGCGGGCTCATTGTCGCCGACCTAATTGGCAAAGCCGTTTTTTCTGGGAAGAACACTCCGATCCTTGGATTGTGGGCTAAGCGGTATACAAAGCCTCGTAGTTATTTCGAGAACTCTTACAATGATGCCGCATTGGAATGCATAAAGAGAGACATTCCAGAGGGACAATCTGCTACTATATTGCTTGTGGATGATCATTTTGGAACAGGAAATACTGCCAAACAGGCGATTGATTATGTGCAAGCGAGACTCGGGAACACGACTGAAGTGATATTCCTTCCATTGGTCTCTAGGCGAACAGAGTACATTCAAACTGTAGAAGAGTACTTTCCGTATAGTGCAAGGCACGAAGGGGCCCAGCTGTTTCGTCTTACGAAAGATGAGTTCATCAAACGGATCAATACATCGGCAAACTACTTTCCATATTTGATGAAACAACTTAATGAGGGATTGGAACACATTGGTAGTGAGTGAGAATCTTGCGGCAACGATAATGTTAAGCTAAGACGACAATAGTTGCAGAGTCTTCCAGTAAGAGTAGGGCGGTAGTCGGAGATTCCCGCCATTTTAAAATCTCATACACCAAAATTCATATCCTCAAAACTTGTAGGTCAGGGTCAGAAAATGCGATCCTGACATTGAGCAAAGCGAAAATATTTGTATTGTGGGTAGAAGTTATTAGAACATTCCCGCACCCAAAAGGGTGCACCACCCAACCCCGCTTCCCCTATTCAAACAAATTAGGTTGGTCACTGGAGGAGATTTTTATACCGAGGTGTTTGCACGCATCATGTGAGACCATCCGGCCACGTTTTGTACGCTGAAGGAATCCGATTTTGAGTAAATACGGCTCAACCATATCAACTAACGTATCGACCTCTTCATTGAGTGTCGCGGCGATTGCCTCGATACCAACCGGACCGCCTTTATAATAATCAACAATCACTCGCAGAAATTTACGATCCAGATCATCTAGCCCGATAATATCTATCCCCTCAGTATCAAGGGCTCTTTGAGCCACGTTGATATCTATATCACCATCACCTTTCACCGTTGTATAATCACGCACCCGCCTGAGTAACCGATTGGCAACCCGAGGTGTCCCCCGCGCTCGACGGGCGATCTCTGAGGCGGCATCATTGGTGACTTTGACCTCAAGCAGTTCAGCCGAACGGACAACGATCTCCTGCAATTCCTCAGCCGGATAAAAATCGATATGATAAAACAGCCCGAACCGATCACGCAGAGGCGGTGATAACATCCCGGCTCGAGTCGTTGCACCTATTAATGTATAATGCTTTAGCGGAATATTTATTACTTTGGCAAATGCGCCTTTATCAACCACGAAATCAACTTTGAAATCTTCCATCGCCGGATAGATAAACTCTTCAATCGCCGACGATAACCGGTGGATCTCATCGATAAATAAAATATCACCATCATTAAGATTTGTCAGGATACCCATCAGATCACCAGTGCGACTTAATGACGGTCCCGATGTGGCAACCATCCGGGTGCCCATCTCATTGGCAATAATATGTGCCAGCGTCGTTTTACCAAGTCCCGGAGGACCATAAAACAAAACATGCTCACAGGCCTCTTTACGTTTTTGCGCCGCCGTGATAAGTACTTTTAATTTTTCTTTTAAGTTAACCTGTCCGATATAATCATCAAGTTTCTGCGGACGTAATGATAGAATAAATGATTCTTCCTCAGGCGATGTTACTTCGCCAGATATAATTCGTTCGCGCCCCATTAAGCACCTGCCTCCTGACTAAAGATAGCCGATATAAGTGCATTGGAGGTTTTAACTTTTGGGTTGGCAACCAGCGCTTTTTGGACCATCTCTTCAGCCAAAGCCTTATTATACTGAAGCTGTAAAAGTACTTCGACCGCCTCGGAGGCCAGATCAGAATCCGCCTTGCCTACCGATGTCAACGGATGTTCACCTTTTGATAGTGCAAAACGGGCCATCTTACCGGACAGTTCGGCGATAATTTTTTCGGCCAACCGTCCACCAACCCCCGGCAAACGGGTTAATGTCGCAGAATTTTTATTTTCAATCGCGGTAGCAATCTCACGAATCGGCAACGTCAGTGACTTAAGAGCCTTTTTTATTCCTAATCCGGGTACAGTAGTAAATACCTGAAAAAATTCTTTATCGATCTGTTCTGTGAATCCGACCAATCGTGGATAATGGTACGATTTCCGTTCGCCCGCCTCGATGAAATTCAAAGTAAACAATGAGATCTCTGATTTATTAGAAGCGGCATTTTTTAATTGTGAATGAAGTCCCGAGGGAATCATCAGCTCATAGTACAATCCATTTAAAAACAACGTGACCGAGCTTTCGGTGAGTTTGCTGACTTGTCCGGTTATCTGTGAGATCATTGTTAGTTATAACCTTTCATCAGTGCATTATGATGACAAACCGCCACCGCCAGAGCATCGGCTGTGTCGGCCGAAAACAGTTCGGCTTGCAGATCAAGTCTCGATTTTATCATCCGGCGCATCTGTGTTTTGGTGGCATGTCCATTACCTGTCAATGATTTTTTAACTCTGGTTGCAGAGTACGATACAATCGGGATCTTATTTTGTGAGGCCTGTAAAAAAGCGGTCGCGCGGGCATGACCCATAATTATCGCCGTTTTTGGATGAGCATAATGTGAATACAATTCTTCGATTGCCATATAATCAGGTTTAAACTGTTTAATAACTTTGCCGATCTCAGAAAAAATCTCGTCTAACTTGTTTTCAAAATTATCTTTCAGATTCGTTTTGATTATTCCGGCTTCGAGAATCTCTATTTTGACACCATCGGAGGTTAACACTCCATAACCGGTTATCTGAAGACCAGGGTCAATACCAAGAATAATCATCGAATCTGTTTATCAAAAAATGGAGTAGGCATCTAGCCCATCAATTTTTCCATAATTTTATCATCGATATCAAAGTTGGCATACACTTTCTGGACATCATCATGATCCTCGAGGGCCTCATAAAGCTTAAGCATCGAGGACGCCTGTTTCTCATCGAGCTTAACCGTGTTCTGCGGGATCATCGTCACTTCAGCCGACACCATCGGAATCGATTTGGCCTCAATAGCCGCTCTGACCGCCTCTAAATCGGCTGGAGCAGTTGTAATTTCAAAAACATCGCCCTGTTTTGACATATCAGAAGCGCCGGCATCAATAATGATCTCCATCAGGGTATCCTCGTCACAAACCGATGTCTCAACGGTGATAATACCGGTATTGTCAAACATCCACGCGACGCATCCATTTTCGCCTAAGTTTCCGTTATATTTGGAAAATGTATGACGGACTTCGGCAACTGTTCGATTTTTATTGTCAGTTAGAACTTTAAGAAAAACAGCTACTCCATTGATACCATACCCCTCATAGGTAGTATCAACATAGGTGACCCCGGGAAGTTCGCCGGTGCCTTTTTTGATAGCTCGGGTAATATTTTCCTGAGGCATATTGGCCGCTTTGGCCCCCAAAATAGCGGTTCTAAGGCGGGGATTGGCATCGGGATCGCCGCCACCATCGCGAGCAATAACGGTGATCTCTTTAATAAGTTTGGTAAACATCCGTCCGCGTTCGGCATCGGCTTTACCTTTTTTGCGTTTTATTGTAGCCCATTTCGAATGGCCGGACATATATATCCTCCAAAATCTTAAAGATTATTATTCAATAAAGTAAATTAACAATTTTATCTGCTTATCGCAAGTTATAATTGTCAAATGTGAGATAGAAAATTGGAAGGAATAAATTGATAGACAGCTATGTTTCGATTGAAATATCTTTTAGATGTTTTTGAAATTCTTCATTAAGAACAATAATTGTTACACGGCGATTACCCGGGTCTTCAGGATTATCAATCACCTTAAGTTTTTGCGCGGCAAATCCACGAACCGAAACAATCTGTCCTGGTCGTATCCCCGAAGTCTCCAGAAGTCTTCTGGCACTATTGGCACGATCGGCCGACAATTCCCAGTTGGAATAATTTTTCCTGCCACGAATTGGAGTGATATCGGTGTGTCCCTCAATTACAATATTACTCGGCAGTTTTGCCAGTTCGGTTGCTATTGCGGCTAGAATTAGACTGGCCATCGGTTTGAGACGAGCACTACCCTTATCAAAAAATATTGCAGAATCTACGGCGGTCGAAGCATCGATCAGCTGGATCATAAGACCCTCAGAAGTAACCTTATATTCAATGAAGTCTTTTGCATTACCAATATTAGGCAATTCTTCAATAGATTTTTTTAGATCAACACTAACACCCGCAAGTATTTTCTGCTGACGCATCAACTTTTCTTTTAAATTTGCCTTATCATATTTGAAAAGTTTTACAACCGATTGCCCACCCTGATTAACACTTGAGCCGCCGTCTCTAAGTTTTTTCATATATCCCGAGGGATCCTGAAAATAGCCAGCGACAGCTTCCTTGACAACGACCGATTGATTTACTAACCACATAACCAGAAAAAATGCCATCAATGCTGTCACAAAATCAGCAAAGGCAACTTTCCAAGCTCCGCCATGATGACCTGCATGGCTAACCTTTTTATTGATAATTATTATTGGGCGTTTATTTTCGTCATCAGACATGATTACACCTTGGACTTATTTTAACTGGCCTTAGCCGCTCGACAAGCTTCTTCAACTTCTGTAAATCCGGGGCGAAGATCTCCGGGGATAGCCCGACGGGCAAATTCAACAGCGATCGAAGCCGCAAATCCTTTATGAAAGGCGACTAAGCCCTGTTTTAAACAAACAAAATATCTCGCTTCAACATCATTCATTTCAACAAGTGTAAATGATAATGGTCCTGCCACACCATAGGATAGTAAAATCCCCAAAAATGTTCCAACCAATGCCGCGGCGACTTTATACCCGATTACCTCAGGCGGACCACCGATGGCACCCATTGTGATAACAATTCCAAGAACCGCCGCAACAATACCCAAACCGGGAAGACAGTCAGCCACTCGACTTAAAGCTGTGGATGGTTTCGCAATTTCCTCATGATGAATCTCCAGATCCAAATCAAGCATAGCATCGAGGTCATGTTCCGGGACGCCGCCCATAATAATCAAACGCATTGTATCGGCCAAAAAATCGAGTGCATGATGATTTTTAAGGAAAAAAGGAAATTGTGAAATAACTGTACTTTCTTTGGGGTTTTCAATATGTGATTCAAGACCGACCAAACCATCTTTACGGGCCACATTAAAAAGTTGATACATCATAACTAACAACTCTTGATATTTTTCTTTTGTTGGACCGGAACCTAATATTTGAGACAATTGTTTAAGGAGCGCCATCATTACTTTGATAGGTGAGCCTACTAACATCGAACCAATAGCAGCACCACCAATAATTACAAATTCAGACGGTTGATACAGTACGATCAGATGCCCATGATGCATCAGATAACCACCAATGACACTACCAAATACTACGACTAAACCTATAATTGCTAACATACTATTCCTTTAAATATTCGCTGTTCTTTCAATTTATCGACATTTCAGGAAAAATCTAAACATCTAATATAATAAGGTAACAACTTGGACGTTAAAGCCTTAGAATAAAGGCTTCTTGATAATCAACAACTTGAAAATCAATTACAATTTTGCTATATTTTTACTTATATGATATAAAATCGCGGTTTTACCCTATAGATAAAAAAGGAGTTTATTATGATTAAAATTCTGCTCTTAGTATTCTGCTGTGTATTAATGGCTTCATCTGCTTTTTCATGGGCGGAGACCCTTTACGATACGGTTGAAGTCAAATGGTCCAACGGGAATTTAAAAGAATATTACACTCGCTACTGGTTTACCGGTAATGAGAATGGCTTTTGGCCGGATGGGCAGTATAGCTCCTTTTATGAAAATGGACAATTACAGGAGCAGGGAAATTATATACGGAACATTAAGAATGGCGTTTGGATCAAATGGGATGCAAAAGGAAATCGAATAGAAGAATTAAATTATTTCAACGGCAAAAAAACAGGAACTTATATTAAGAGACACCCTGAATGTACAATCAACATCTATGGATATTATAAAGATGATTATAAAAACGGCTATTGGATTTTCCAACAGCATACCTATGATGATTATAATCCCCAATTAAAAATCGATTCTGTGTTGTACTATCAAAATGACACTCTTCTAGTTGTTTTGGAAGGATACCAAGGAGAATGGTTGCATGAAAACCCGGAGTTTTATAACAGCGATTATGATATATGGATTGAATGGAAACGACATAATGGAATGGATTACTTATCAAATTATTTATGGTTTGAAATTGGAAAAAAGACTGGTAGCAAAAAATCAGGCCAATGGATCAAGCATTCCCCAAACGGGGAAATAATTGAAATAAACTATTACAAAAACGGCGAACTTATAACGATTGAATAATTTAATGAAATAGATAGCTATAGAGCAAAACCCAGGAGAACAGCATAGTTCTATTGATTAAAATTTCCTTTCTTCTCAAAAATATTAACTTCAACAAACGCTGGGTGGCGCACCCCTTGGGGTGCGGAAATGTTATATTTGTCCCGCAACCGTTAAAAAAACAAAATCTCCATCAAATCATCATTAAAACCTTCCTCTATTAATATACAGATAAACTAAATTGAAGAACACAAAGACATTTTGCGGAAGTGATGATTTATGCCAAAAACCTTTTATCGGAAAAGCAAACCCATTTTGCTGTAACGACATGAAAGGTATAATATTATAGCGAATTATAATAGTCGTTTCAATAATCACAGTATATCAATTGGTAGTAAATTTGTCGAAAATGTAGAACTTTATACTTTCTATAGAATAAGTTTTGTCGAAATAATTGAAAACAGCCCCTATATGCCGATATATAGGGGATATAGGTCAATTTGAGGGCACGATTTTTTATTGACAAGTTGATTTAATGAGTTATACTTAAGTGGTATGAAACAAATGATTTACATATTTAGAATAGTCAGAAGGGGGGGATGTAAATGACAGGCGTAAAAGTACGTGATGACGAATCTTTTGAAAAAGCCCTTCGCCGTTTTAACAAGTTCTGTGAAAAGACTGGAATCCTTTCTGACATTAAAAAGCACCAGCACTTTGAAAAACCGTCCGAACGACGGAAAAGAAAAAATAATGCGGCTCGACGCAAAATGCGGAAGATGAATTCGGAAAGAAACTAATGTCTCTTTTAAAACGAATTGATGAAGATTTAATTAAGGCCCTGAAAAACCATGAAGGCGATAAAGTCACTATGTTTCGGGGCCTTAAATCTGATATAAAGTATAAACAGATTGAAAAAGGTAAAGACCTTACCGATGATGAAGTCAGCGCGGTTCTTATTAGTGCCGCTAAACAACGGCGCGATTCTATCGAACAGTTTAAGGCCGGTGGCAGACAAGATTTAGTTGACAAGGAAACGGCCGAACTCGATATTATCACAGAATATCTGCCGAAGCAATTATCGGAAGATAAATTACGTGAGATAATTGGCAAGGCGATTAAAAAAACGGGTGCCGATTCTCCGGCAAAAATGGGATTGATAATGAAAGAGGTGATGCCTGAGGTCAAAGGCAAAGCCGACGGCAAAATTGTTAATAAGATTGCCGTTGAAATGTTATCAAAGGATGAAGATTGACCATCTGGGGAAGTTAGGAAATTAAACAGGGGAGTTTAATATGAATTGGGTTGATATAGTTTTATTAATATTACTGGTTGCATCATTAGTTGTTGGTTCTAAAAAAGGATTGATCCGTGAACTAATGGCGCTTTTAGTATTAACAACAGCGGTTATTTTATCAGTTAACTATATCGATTTAATTGCTGTCAAAGTATATGAGCAATTAGGCGGCTCCCCCCTCGTGACAGCCATAATTTCATTTGTTTTACTACTCGCTTTCATTTATGCTATCTTCAAATTGATGGCGATCATGTTTTACAAATTCGCCAACATGCAAAAACTCGGTAAAAAAGATCAGCTTGGCGGTGCTCTGGTCGGATTCGTCAGAGGTTGGGTAGTCATTAGTTTCTGTGTTTTTGTTGTCTTTCTGATGCCGATGCCGGAACGATTTTATCTTGATTTTGAGGAATCATTTCTCGGCCCAACATTTGCCAAAACATTACCGGTTCTCTATGAAGGAAGCGCCGGTTTGCACCCAGAAAATCCTGAGTTTATGCCAAAAATTGAAACGGCTTTACTTCAGCGGCCATCGGGAACGATGTCACAAGAAGATCGTTTGAAACTCTCGAACTCACGTGAGCAGGTATATCGCGTTATTTATCAGATGGACCGTTTTTTTGGTTCAAGGCAATAAAATATATAATCCTGTTTTGAATTCTTAAGAAATAATCTTATATTCAAGCCGGTAATAACCGGCTTTTTTATTGGTATGGAATAATTATGCATGAATTTGATAGTCATAGTCTGGACGTTTTAGAATACCCCAAAATAATAGCTATT